>NZ_JBEXLA010000035.1:0-113982 GCF_040609715.1 Streptomyces sp. NPDC004610
CTCGTCGCAGGTCCCCGCTCGCCCCCGCACGAGGAGCACCACCATGTCGACGAGCCAGCCCATCGACTCCGTCACCGCCGGTCACACCCCCGACCCGAGCACCAGCAGCGCCGCGAGCGCGGCCAGCGTGGTGACCTGTACGCCGGTCGAGGCGAGACCGCCCCCGCTGCCGCCGTCGGCGGAACCGCCCGACTCGCCCGGCGTCACGATGTCCGGGGTGCCGCCGCTGCGGCTCGGGCTCGGGCTCGGACTGGGGCTCGGCGTGGGCTGCGGTGAGGTGCCCTCCAGGGAGCGTTCCAGCAGGCCGAAGGAGATCCCGGTGGAGCCGCCGACCGCCTGGGTGGAGGCACGGAGGTCGGAGCCACGCTGCCCCTCGGCGGCGACATTGAACCCGCCGTCGTCGTTCTGCTGGGCGGCCAGGAACTTCCGCGCGGCGGCGATCTCGTCGGCGTAGGCGCCGGCGTCCAGGGACAGGCCCTGGATCGCGAGGGCGGTGGAGTTCACCGAGGTGCCGACGCTGCTCTCGAAGCCGCCGCCGGGGCGCTGCTTCCCGGCGATCCACTCCAGCGCGTCGGCGACGGCCGCGTCCTCGCCCGCGAGGTCCAGGGCCATGGCGGCCATCGCCGTGGAGTCCACGTCGGAGTCGCCGGTCGCCGGGATCAGGCTGGGCCAGGCGCCGCTGTCGTGCTGGAGGCCCGCGAGATAGGCGACCGGCCCCGCCGCGGCCTCCTCCTCGCCCGCCCTGAGCTGGGCGATGATCCCCAGGGACTGGGAGAACACCGAGGTGGCGTAGGTGTAGTTGCCCTCGGCCGCGCAGGAGCGGTCCGGTGCCGCACTGGCCTCGGCGCACACGGCCTTCTCCAGCGCGGCGATCAGATCCTGCCCCGCGAAGTCGCGCGGATCGCGCCCGACGGACTCGGCGAGCACCGCGGTCTTCCCGATGAAGCCGCCCGAGGCGTACTCGGTGCCGATCTTCATGTAGTCGCGGATCGTCCGGCCCTCGCCGTCGGTGCCCCGGTCGTCCAGGAAGTCGACGATGCCGCGCAGCTTGTCGTTGTCCAGGCCGGTCGCGGCGAGCGCGTAGGCGCCGTCGATGGTCAGCCCGAAGTCGGCGCGGGAGGTACCGGGTCCGGCGGTGTAGTAGCGGCCCTGCTTCAGATTGTCGGCGCTGGTGAGATAGGCCACGCCCGCCGCGAGGTCGGGTCCCCCGCCGGGCGGCGGGGGCGTCGTCCCCGGGCCGCCGGTGGGTGTCCCGGTCGGCTCGCGCTCCTTGACCGTCAGATCGGCGAGGCTCTTGCCGGTCCCGGCGACGACGGCCAGCGAGGTCGGATAGAGCTGCGGGTCGGTCTGGGCCTCCTCGAAGCCGAAGCCGCCGCTCCCGGTCTGCTCCCGCGACAGCCAGCCCACGGCCGCGTCCGCCCGCTCCTTCTCCCCGAGCGCGCGCAGCGCCTGTGCGGCGTACGCGGTGCCGATGACACCCGCGCTGGGGGAGCCGGTGTAGGCGGGGAAGGCACCGTCCGCGCGCTGGTTCTTGACGAGATAGGCGCGGGCCTTGCCGACGGCGGTGTCCTGGCCGCCCGCGGCGTGCAGCGCCAGGGCGGCCAGACCGGTCGTACCGGCGTCGCCGTCGCAGTTCTCACCGGGCCGGATCAGCACGCTGGTGACCCCGCCGTCCCGGCACTGGAGCTGCGCGAGCCGCTCGACGGTGACGGCGGGCGGCTCCTCCTCGGCGCGCACCAGGGCCAGCACGGCGAGGGACTGGCCGTCGGTGTACCCGGCGTCGCCGAAGTCGCCCTTGGCGGAGCAGCCGGGGGTGGGCTGCCCGGACTCGGGGCCCGCCGGGCAGATGTGCGCCACCAGGTCGCCGATCAGATCATGGCCGCCGAAGTCCCTCGGATCGCGCTCGGTGACCGAGGCGAGCAGCGCCAGCCGGGCCGCGTTGGTGGCGTCGGGCGCCTTGTCCGTGCCGTTGGGGTAGGCGAAGGGGCCCGCGGTGGACGTCAGGAAGTCGGTGACCTTGCCGAGGGCCTGGCTGTCCCCCTCGGCGGCGGCCAGCGCGTAGGCGGTCTGCACGGTCAGGAAGTGATTGGGGTCGGTGGCACCCTCGTCCACGATCCGTTCGCCGTCGGTGAGACGGCCCTTCAACCAGGCGGCGGCGCCCGGCACATCGACCGCGCCCGGGGCGCCGGTCAGGGTCGGACCCGGCGTCGGGGTGGACCCGCCCTCCGCCCGTACGTCGTCGGGGGAGAACGTGGGACGGCCGGTGGAGCCGCCGACATCGGTGCCGCCGAACACCCAGGCGTCCACGTCACCGTCGCTCAACTTCCGGTCCATGGCCCCGTACTGCGAGTAGGACCAGTCGTCGTCGCCGGGCTTCGCCACCCAGTACGACCAGTAGGCGGTGGCGGGCGGGGTGAGGACGCACGACTCCTTGTCCGGGGTCGGGTACTGGGTGCCGGTGCGTCCGTGGCCGATGCGGCAGATGAAGGCCGGGCCGTCGTGGCCGGTGCCCGCGGTGGTGAACCCGCCTTCGTGCAGCAGCTCGTAGCCGGTGGTGGGGGTGGTGTCGCAGCCCCGCTCGACCGAGCCGCCGAACGGGCCGAAGTCGACGGCGACGATCGAGCCCCGGGTGGCCGTGCACGCGCCGATGGGGTCGGCCGTGGCGGGGGAGGAGAGGGTGAAGAACGTCACGCAGGCCGCGACCAGCGTCAGCAGCGCCGTCCCGGCCGCCGGCCAGGGCCCGGGTCTGCCGCCGCCCGTACCGTCGGCGCCCGTGGATCCGGGCCGCCGCCGCTCTCTTCGCTGTCCGGTCCGCATCGCGGCCCCCCTCGTCCGGTCCGGCGGGGACGGGGAACGTGGGGCAGGCCCTCGCCGTGCCGGGCCGGAAACCCGCGCGGGAAGGGGTCGCACCACGCCGTAGTCCGCGACGGCGTCTGTTGCTCGATCACGCTCCAGGCATTCCGGCTCGCCCGGCGCGGGGCCGGGCCTACGGTTGCGGGTCAGCGCCGGACTTCGACCGGCTTCCCCTGGAACTCGTTGCGTATCAGGCGGATTTGAGCACGGTTCGCGAAGGCCGTCAAGGTGCGGCAGAAACCCCGGTGCGGGGTGATTTAGACCCTATGGCGACCGCACCTGGGGTCGGGTACCGTCCCGCACTGCCGAGTGGGGGAACCCGGTGCGAATCCGGGGCTGACGCGCAGCGGTGTGGAACGGCGGGAGGCCGTTCCGAGCCCGAATGCCCAATCGGCCGGTACTTTCCGGCAGCCCGTTCACGCGTCCCGGACGGCGGCTCCCCGTCACGGCCGTCCGGCCGGGGCGGGGCGTCGGCGTCCCTGATCCCAGGAGCACGCCATGGCCCCGCACACCCTCCACCGCCACCGCCACCGCATCCGGCGTCGGCTCACCCTCACCTCGGCCGCCGCCCTCGGCGCCTTCGCCCTCACCACCCTGCCCGCCGCGGCCACCGCCACCCCCGCCCAGATCGCCACCTCCAAGACCAACGGGGTCGCCTACCTCAAGACCCTCCAGGCCGCCGACGGCTCCTACGCCGGGTCGGGGCTGTCCAACGAGTGGGCGTTCAGCGCCTTCGCCGCGGCAGGCACCGCCGCCGTGGACGTCACCCCGGGCGGCGACACCACCAAGAACGCCAGAACCGTCTACCGCACCCTGCTCTCCACCAGCGGCTGGCCGTCCGCCTCCCCCGTCGTCACCGACTACGAGCGCGCCACCCTCAACGCCTACGCGGCCGGCATCGACCCGGCCCGCGTCTCCGCCTCCCGCAATCTGATCGCCGAGATCTACCGCTACTGGCAGACCGCCGAACCCGGCTACTTCGGCCCCTCCGCCACCTTCAACGGCACCGTGTTCGCGGCACTCGCCCTGAACGGGGCGAAGACCCAGGCCGGTCAGGTCCGGATCCCGCAGGCGCTGCGGGACGCGATCGTCACCCGGCTGCGCGCCAACCAGCACAACGACGGCGGCTGGAACTACAGCAAGGCCGAGGGCAACCCCACCCAGCTCGCCGCCGCCGGCGACATCGACATGACCGGCGCCGCGATGGCCGCGCTGTGCGTGTCCGGCGTCCCGAACACCGACCCCGACATCACCCAGGCCAAGGCGTTCCTCAAGAGCAAGCTGGTCGCGAACAGCGGTGCCTTCAACGCCATGTTCGGGGTGAACACCGACTCCAACGGCTGGGCGGTGTCCGGCCTCAACGCCTGCGGCATCAACCCGCAGACCGGTGACTTCCTCACCTCCCTGGGCAAGACCCCGGTGGACTTCCTCATCGCCCAGCAGTTCAACCCGGGCGGCGGCTTCAAGTACCTCCCCACCGACACCGCCCCCTCCGCCTACGCCTCCATCGACGGGCTGCGCGCGGTCGCGGGCGGCGGCTTCACCTCCGCCCCGCCCGTCCCCACCACCGCCGGTGCCCCGCAGTGGGTGGGCCAGAGCACCTTCACCTCCGGTACGGCGACCCGGCTCGCCCTGACGGTCGACGACGGCGCCGGCGGCCTCAAGGTGTGCTCGGTCGCCGTCACCCCGACCGGGACGACCACCACCCTGGGCGCGGTCCTGGACGCGGCGACCACCGCCGCCACCCCGGCAGGCTGTGTCACCTCGGTCACCCCGGCCTCCGGCACCGGCCCGGTCACCGCGGTCAACGGCAAGGCCAACAGCGGATCCAGCACCTGGAAGGTCAGCATCGACGGCTCGGCGTTCACCGCGGCGACCCGGCAGACCACGGTCAATGTGGGCGACACCCTGGCGGTGCGCTGGGGCGCCTGACAGCCGTGCGGGCCGGGGACGCGGCTGCCGCCGTCCCCGGCCCGCACGGGCGGTACGGCTAGAACGCGGTCCAGGTGAAGGCGACCTTGTCCCCCGCGTTCAGCTCGAACTGGCAGCCGCCGACCGGGGTCGGGGTGCCGTTGACGGAGATGTTCCAGTAGGCGACCCCGCCGCCGCTGACGTCCTTGATGGACTCCACGAAGAAGTCCTCGAAGGACGGGTACCAGCTGCCGTCCCAGGTGAAGTGGTGCTTGCGGGCCGCGTCGTCGAGGGCGGCCGTGGGCGTCGGCACGGCGCTGGGGTGGGCGCCGCCGTTGGTGCCGTCGCATCTGTGGGTGCCGCCGGTGGCGGTGGTCACCTCATGGCCCTTCGTCCGGACCTTCCCCTTGAACAGCAGCCCGTCGGGGCCCTGCACGGTGAGGGAGACCCGGACCGGGGCGTTGGTGTTCACCGTGGCCGGGTCGGCATGGGCGACGGCCGGGGCGGAGGCCAGGGTGAGCCCGAGGACGGATGCGGCGATCAGGGTGCGGGACGAGCGGGGAGCGAGGGTGGAGCGGCGCATGAGATGCCTTCCTGGTGACGGAGGGCCGGCCGCGCGGCAGGGAGCCACCGGCCCTGACAGGGCGGTGTCTCCCGGCTTCACGCTGCGGACCATGACAGGGGGAAGCGATAGGTCACGCACGCCGGGTATCCCGACTCACGGCCGTCCCACGGCCGTTCACGGTTGCAGGTCAGCGCCGGATTCCCACCGGCTTCCCCCGCACGTGCGCCTCTTCTGTTGTGGTGCCCGGCCCCTCGGGACCGGCCGCGGTGATGCTACCGGGACGACCCGTCCGGAAACAGTCACTTCGGAAAGCCGCTCCCGCCCGACCCGAGGCCCTCTGGGACACCGCCCGCCCGGATGCGATGATGATCGCGGACCAGGCGACGGCGGTCCGAGGAAGCCGGTGAGAATCCGGCGCGGTCCCGCCACTGTGACCGAAGCGCGCACCCCGGCCGACCCACCACCGGACGCCCGCCTCGGCAGCCAGACACTCATACGCTGTCGCCTCCTCGACGGACCCCGGGGCGGATCTCCCCGGAGAGAGGCAGGGCGTGGCATGACCACGACTCCGGCCGAACGGCCGACCCGCACCACCGACCCCGCACCACCGGCACCCTGCCGGATCGTCGTCTGCCGTGACTGCTGCTGCGGCAGCCCCAAGGTGACCGGCGTCGACCACGCCGCCCAGACCGCCCGGCTGCGCTCCGGCGCCCCGGTCCGGATCTCCGACTGCCTCGATGTCTGCGACCAGGCCAATGTGGTGGTCGTCCAGCCCTCCGCCGAGGGCCGGGCCGCCGGAGGCCACCCGGTGTGGCTGGGCCTGGTCAACGACCCCGACGCCACGGAGGACATCCTCACCTGGGTCCGCTCCGGCGGCCCCGGCGTCACACCTGCGCCACCGATCCTGGACCTGTATGTGTTCCGCCCACCGCGGCGCGGGGCGACCCCCGTCGGGGAGGAGCAGTGAACGCCCCGGCACCCGGCCCGGCGGAAGGCCGTGAACACCCGGTGTGGCACCGCCCCTTCGGGGCGCTGAGATGAACACCCCCGCCCCCGGCCCGACCCCACGCGCCGCCGTCCCCGCCGAGACCGTGGCCCGCGCCCTCGCCGACGTAGCCGCCCTCGGCGGGTTCTTCAGCCTCCCCACCGAAGGCCCCGCCACCGGCTGGCACCCCGTTCAGGAGTCGTACGACCGCGGCTTCGGGGATCTGGCGCGCGCGGTCGCCGACCGCTACCGGACCGGGGAACTCCGCGTCGGCGTCTCCATCGCCCACCTCGGTCACGCCGCCCGGCTCTGGTCCCCGGCGCTGGCCTGCGCCCTGCTGCACGGCATCGTCCTCGATCTCACCTCCCTCCAGCGGGCCGACGACGGGCCCCGTCTGCGACTGGCGCGGCCCTCCGGCTGGTACGCCGACCGGCTGCCCGACCCCGCCGCCGCCCTCGGTGACCAGGTCGCGGCCCAACTGCGGGCCTTCGCCGCCGGACTGGACACCAAGGTCGCGCCCCGCCTGCTGGACGGCAACTCCGGGTCCGCCCTCGCCGAAGCGGCCCGCGCCCTGCTGGCCGCCCACCCCGGCCGACGGGCCCCGCTCACCGCCCTCGCCGGTGACCTGCTCACCCGGGGACGGCTCGCCGGGACGGGCCGCTTCACCGGAGCGGACCTGGCCTTCCGCCGCCGCAGCTGCTGTCTCTACTACCGCACCCCGGCCGGGGCGAAGTGCGGTGACTGCTGCCTGGGCGGCTAGGGGGAGTCCGACGGATATCCGGGCGGCGAGCGCGCGTGCCGGGCGTCGCGACGCCGCGGAGATCCGTCGGACACCCTCTGGCCCCGCTCGTCCGGTCAGGTGCCGTTCAGCGCCACCGTCGGATGCAGCCGTGACGCCCGCACCGCCGGATACAGACCCGCCAGGGCCCCGATGAACAGCGTCGCGGCGAGACCGCCCGCCGGGGCCCAGAGCGGCACCACCGGCCGCCAGTCCTGGGCGAGCGCGAAACCGTACGTGGCGGCCGTGCCCAGCAGCGCGCCCGCCGCCCCGCCCAGCGCCGACAGCAGCAGCGACTCCATCAGGAACTGCGCCCGCACCGCCCCCCGGGTGGCCCCGAGCGCCCGGCGCAGCCCGATCTCCTGACGGCGCTCCAGCACCGAGATCACCATGGTGTTGGCCACCCCGACCCCGCCGACCAGCAGCGCCACCGCCCCGAGGCCCAGCATCAGCGCGGTCAGACCCCGGTCCGTGGCCGCCTTCGCGGCGAGCGCGTCCGAGGGCCGGGACACCTTGATGTACCCCTCCGCGCCCGGACTCACCGTGCGCGCCAGCACCGCCCGCACCTCCTCGACCGTGGCGTCCGGCGACCGCTCGAACACCATCGAGGGATGCCCGTCGAAACCGAAGTACTTCTCGGCCGCCGGGAAGCCGACCAGGGCGACCCGGTCCAGCGTCGGCACCAGTTCCACCGGCTCCAGGATCCCGACGACGACCATCCGCTCGTCGTTCATCACGATCGTCTCGCCCGGCGCGGTCACCCCGAGCCGCTCGGCGGCCAGCGCGCCCAGGACGGTCACCGGGAGCCGCTCGCTCGCCCGGTCCAGCCACACGCCCCGCGCCACCCCGGCGCCCAGCGCGGTCAGCAGATCGGTGCGGGCCGCCTGCGCGGTCACCCCCGAGGTCCGCTCCGGCGGCACCACATCGCTGCGCCGGATCCGGGCGTCGACCTGACCGGTCGCGGTGGCGTGCTCGACCGGGCCGATCCGCTCCACCATCGCCACCGCCGACTTCGGCAGCCGGACCTCCCGGGCCCCGGTGTCCGGGACCACCTCGGCGGTGAGCAGATTGGTGCCGAGCCGGTCCAGCCGGGCCATCAGATCGGCCTTGCTGGACTGGGACAGCCCCACCACCGCCACCATCGTGGCGATGCCCAGCGCGATGCCCAGCGCGGACAGCACCACCCGGGTGCGCCGCGCCCGCAGCCCGACCGCGCCCAGCCGCAGCACATCGGCCGGGAGCAGCCGCGACGGCTCGGGCGGCGCGGGGTGCGCGCGTTCCCGGGTCCTCGTCACCGGACCTCCCGGTGAGTGCTGGTGTCGGCGACGATCTCGCCGTCCCTGACCTGGATCCGGCGCGGCAGCGACTCCGCGACCCCCGGGTCATGGGTGATCACACAGATCGTGGTGCCGGCCGCGTGGAGTTCGCGCAGCAGCCCCATCACCGTCCGCCCGGACGCGCTGTCCAGCGCGCCCGTCGGTTCGTCCGCCAGCAGCAGATCCGGCGCCCCGACCAGCGCCCGCGCGATGGCCACCCGCTGTTTCTCGCCGCCCGACAACTGGGCGGGCCGGTGCCCGAGCCGATGCTCCAGGCCGACGCGTTCCAGCGCGGTACGGGCCCGCGCCCGGCGCTCCCCGCGCGGCACGCCCGCGTACAGCAGCCCGTCCGCCACATTGTCGAGCGCGCTGCCGCCCTCCGCGAGATGGAAGTGCTGGAAGACGAACCCGATGTGCCGGGCGCGCAGCGCGGACAACTGGGCGTCGGTGAGCGCGCCCACCTCGTGCCCGGCGACCCGGACCGTGCCCGAGGTGGGCCGGTCCAGGGTGCCGACGACATGCAGCAGCGTCGACTTACCGGAGCCCGACGGCCCCACGATGGCGAGGAGTTCACCGGCCCCGACGGCGAGGCTCACCCCGCGCAGGGCGTGCACCCCGCCCGCGTACGACTTGGTGACGCCGCGCAGTTCCACGACCGGGGCGGGGGCGGCGTCCCGGACCGGGGCGGGGGTGGCGTTCATGAGCGGGCCACCCCGACCTTCGTCCCCTCGGCGATCCCGGCACCGCTCACCTCGATCAGCCCGTCGGCCGTCATCCCGGTGGTGACCCGCACCATCCGCGCGGTGCCGCCCGCCACGATCTGGAGGCCGTAGCCGCCGTCCGCGCCGCGCAGCGCGACGATCGCCTCCACCGGCACCGCGAGCACCTCCTCGCGGCGCTCGCTGACGAACCGCACGCTCGCGCTCACCTCGGTGTCCTCGCCCTCGACGGCCTCGGCCCCGCCGTCGAGGGCGATCTCCACGGTGATGCCGTTCTGCGCCTCCTCCTCCGCCTCCTCCGGCCGGGCCGTCCCCTCGACCTCACCCGCCTCCGTCGACCCACCGGGCAGGGTCACCTCCACCCGCGTACCCGGCGCGGCCAGCGACCCATCGGCCTGGTCCAGCAGCGCCCGCACCACGGGCCGGGTGGACGCCACGGTCAGCACGGCGGTGTCCGGGCCGACCTGGTCGGCGAGCGCCGCGTCGGCCCGCACCACGGTCACCTCCTCCGGTTGGAACACCACATCACCCCGGCCCACCCGGCCGGTCGGCGTGCGGTTCAGATCCGTCTGCCAGCGCTTCACGGCCGCCGCCGTCACCTCGTCGTACCGGGGATCGACATACAGTCCCTGCCCGTACCCGAGGGCGACGAGATTGCGCTCCAGTTGCAGGACATCGCTGCCCCGGTCACCCGCCCTCATCTCGCGGAACGCCGGTACCGGGCCGTACAGCAGCGTCACCGGCTTGTCGTTCAGCTCGTACAGCGCCTGGCCCCGGCGGACGGTGGCGCCCTCCTCGGCGGCCACCGTCACCGTGCCCTGAACCGGTGCCTTGACCGGGCGGCGCTGCGCGAAGTCGATCCGCCCGTCGACCGTCTTCGACTGCTCCAGATCGGTCCGGGTGACGGCGACCGTGTCCGGCGGCAGCGCGCTCCCGGCGTCCGGGGCGTCGCCGCCGCGCCCGCCGTAGGCGACCGCGCCCAGCGCCGCCGCGGTCACCGCGGCGCCCGCGATCACCACTCCCTTGCGGCGTCGCATCTACTGCATCCCGTCCAGACCTTCGAGCAGCTTGCCCTTGCACGCCGCGCGCGCCTCCCGGTACGTCGGTGAGTCCCGGTCGATGACCGGGCTGGCGGGGCTGGGGTCGCCGCCGGGCATGACCCCGCCGCCGGACATCGTGGGATTGGTGAACCGGGACACCCCGTTGTCCCGCATGCACTTCGCGTGCGCGAGCATCGACTCGAAGTCCCGCTGCGGATCGCGCGGCGGCTCAAGACCCATCGCCTCGGACATCTCCGGGAAGCACACCGCGTCCCTGCCGCCCTTGTACTCCTCGCCGCCGCCCTCCGGGTCGACGACCTCGTCGATCTTCGCCCAGTCGAGATACCCGCTCAGCCGGGGATCGGGGAAGTCCTCGACACCGCCCTTGGTCCGCATGCACTCGACGTACTTCATCTGCGCGTCGTAGAACGCCCCCTTGTCGGCGGCGGGCGGGGACGACGGGGCGGGGGCCGGGCCGGTCCCGCCGGTGGCCGCTTCGTCGGGGACGGAGGCGATCGGCTCGTCGCCCGCCCCGTCGTCCCCGCCGACGCACGCGGCCGAGAGGACGAACAGCGGCACCGCCAGCGCCGCGGCGAGCCGCAGCCGGGAGCGCCGGCGGAAGGTGTGGTGAGTGGTCATGCCCCACACCGTCGGCCCCGCACATGGTGACCCGTCCATCGCCGCATGATGAACGCGTAACAATGCGCCGCCCGACCGCCCCGGCCCGCCACCAGGGCTCTGATCAGCGCAAACCGTCCCGCATAATCGGCTGCATGCCCCATGTGCTGCTGATCGAGGACGATGTCTCCGTACGCGACGGCATGGAACTCGTCCTGCGCCGCCACGGCTACGAGGTCCGTACCGCCGCCACCGGCGAGGCCGGGCTCGCCCTGCTCGCCGACCCCACCACCGCCGAGATCGCCGTGCTCGATCTGATGCTGCCCGGCATCGACGGCTTCGAGGTGTGCAGGCGGCTGCGCGCCACCGGCTCGACCGTCCCGGTCATCATGCTCACCGCCCGCGGCGACGACACCGACATCGTGCGCGGCCTGGAGGCGGGCGCCGACGACTATGTCGTCAAACCGGTGACCGCGCCGGTCCTGGAGGCCCGTATCCGCGCCGCCCTGCGCCGCGCCGAGCCCGCCCGCGGGGCACCCGGGGAGCAGCACGCCGGGCTGGTCATCGACCGTGCCGGACTCACCGTGACCAAGCGCGGCACCCCGATAGCCCTGCCCCCGACCGAACTGCGGGTGCTGCTGGAGCTGTCCGCCTCCGCCGGCCGGGTCTTCACCCGCGAGCAACTGCTGCGCTCGGTCTGGGACCACGGCTTCCTCGGTGACTCCCGCCTGGTCGACGCGGCGATCGGCCGCCTCCGCGCCAAGATCGAGGACGTTCCCGCCAGGCCCCGCTACATCCAGACCGTCCGGGGTTTCGGCTACCGGTTCGGGCCGGTGTGAGGGCCGTGGTGAGGGCGGTGACGAGGGGGCGGGACGGGGGCCCGGAGCGCGCGGGGCGTGATGGTGCCGTGCGGCGGCGCCGCAGGAGCCTCGGTGGGCTGCGCGCCCGGCTCGTCGTCGCGTTCGTGCTGGTCGCCGTCGTCAGCGCGGTGACCGCGACCGCGCTCGCCTACCGCGAGTCCCGCACCGCCGTGCTCCAGCGCAAGCAGGACGCCGTCCGCGACGACTTCCGCCACCGGATCGAACAGGCCGCCGCCGACTTCGACATCCCGCCCGACGAGGTGTCCCTCACCCGCCTCGCCACCGCCCTCGCCGACGGTCTGGGCCGGGGCGCCGTCGTCGTCGCCGAGTACCGCTCGCTGACCGCCGCCTCCGACGCCCGCGCCGACCGCACCCGGATCGGCCCCGCCCTGCGCGAGGCCGTCGGCACCCGCAACCGGCTGAGCTTCCAGCGCGTGGAGTGGCGGGGCGGCCCCTACCTCGTCCTTGGCACCCCCGTCACCCTCGACACCGGCGCCCCCTCCGGCCTCGACGTCTACGCCATCACCTCGCTGCACGCCGAACGCGACGACACCGCCGGTCTCCTCGCCGCCGTCCGCGACGGCCTCGCCCCCGTCGTCCTGCTCGCCGTGCTCCTCGCCCTGCTCGCCGCCCGTACCGTGCTGCGCCCCGTCCGTGAACTGGGCCGCGCCACCCGGCGGCACGCCACCGGCGACCTCGGCACCCGCGCCCATGTCCGCGGCAACGACGAACTCGCCCTGCTGGCCGCCGACTTCAACGACACCGCCGACGCCCTGGAACGCTCGGTCGGCGAACTCCGCGACCAGGAGGCCCGCGCCAAGCGCTTCGTCGCCGATGTCTCCCACGAACTGCGCACCCCGCTCGCCGCGATGACCATGGTCGTCACCGTGCTGGACGAGGAGGCCGCCCGGCTGCCCCCGGACGCCGCCCACGCCGCCCGCACGGTCAGCGCCGAGACCGCCCGGCTCACCCGGCTCGTCGACGACCTGATGGAGATGTCCCGCTTCGACTCCGGGGCCGCCCGCCTCCACCTCGCGGACACCGACCTCGCCGAAGCCGTCCGCGCCACGCTCTCCCTGCGCGGGTGGACCGGCCGCGTCCGCACCGACCTCCCCGAGGGCATCCGCGCCTCGGTCGACCGGGTCCGCGTCGATGTCACCGTCGCCAACCTCGTCGGCAACGCCCTGCGGCACGGCGCCGACCCGGTGACCGTCACCCTCACCGCCGACCGGGACCTGGGCCGTGTCACCCTCACCGTCACCGACGAGGGCCCCGGGCTGCCGCCCGAGGTCCTCGCCCGGGTCTTCGACCGCTTCTACAAGGCCGACAGCGCCCGCACCCGCTCCGAGGGCAGCGGACTGGGCACCGCCATCGCCCTGGAGAACGCCCGGCTGCACGGCGGCACCGTCGAAGCCGCCGACCGGCCCGGCGGCGGCGCCGTCTTCACCCTCCGGCTGCCCTGGCGGACCTCGGCCGAGGAGACCACCCCATGACCCCGCCCCGCCGATTCCGCCGCCCCGCCTGGACGACGGCCCTGCTCGCCGCCGCCACACTCAGCGCCTGCGGAGTCCAGCCCACCGGCGTCCTCGACGGCGGCGACCCCGCCGGGGGACTCACCAAAGGACTGCGGCTGTACTTCGTCACCCAGTCCGGCCGCCTGGAAGCGGTCTCCCGCCCCGAGATCCCGGTATCCGCCGACCCCGACGATCTCCTCGGCGTCCTCAAGCTGCTCATGGGCGGCCCCACCCCGGCGGAACGGGCCTCGGGGCTCACCACCCTGGTGGAGAGCGGACGCTTCCAGGTGAGCACGGGGGACCGTACCGTCACCCTCGACATCGTGGCGCCCGACCTCGATCCCGACTCCCCGCGCGACCGCAACATGACCGGCCAGCTGGTGTGCAGCCTGGCCCGCGCCAGCGCCATGGCCGACCCCAGCGGCGCGACCCGCACCGACGACATCCGGGTGACCGTACGCCCCAGCTCCGGCCCGTTGGTCACCCACGTCTGCTCGGACTTCCTGGGCACGGGCTGAGCCGAGCCCGGACCGGGGAGTTCTGGGACGGGGCGCGGCACGCGCTGCATCCGACCCCGGGGACCCTTCGGACGGGGCACGGCAGGCGCCGAGTTCCGCCCCGGCGTACCCTCCCGACCAAAGGCACGGCACCGCACGGCACGGCACCGCACAGCACCGCACGGACGGGAGCGCTCGATGCTGTTCACCCGGGAAGCCCTGGACAAGATCGCCTCCGGCGAGACCGACCTCGCCTTCCGCAGCTGGCGCAGACCCGCCGTACGCCCCGGCACCCGGCTGCGCACCGCCGTCGGACTGATCGAGGTCACGGCCGTCGAACCGGTCGCCGCCGACGCCGTGACCGCCCGCGACGCCCGCCGCGCGGGCTACCCGGACCGGGCCGCCCTCCTCGCCGACCAGCGCGCGGACGACGACCGGCGCCTGTACCGCGTCACCCTCCGCCACGCCGGTGCCGACCCGCGCACCGCCCTGCGCGAGGACACCGCCCTCGGCCCGGACGCGCTCGCCGCGGTCGTCGCCGCGCTCGACGGCATCGACGCCCGCAGCACCCGCGGCCCCTGGACCCGGACCGTCCTCGGCCTCCTCCACGACCACCCCGCCACCCGGGCCGCCGATCTCGCCGCCCGCGTCGACCGCGACACCCTCCCCTTCAAGGCGGACGTCCGCCGCCTCAAGGAACACGGTCTGACCGAGAGCCTCGACATCGGCTACCGGCTCTCGCCGCGCGGCGAGAAGGTGTGGCGCCACCTCCAGGAGCGGGACGGGGACGACACGCCCCGCTCCTGAACCCCGTCACCCCCGCTCCTCCACCTCCACCACACAGTGCCGCAGCTCATAACTGCCGATGCCGTCGATCCAGCCGATGGACGGCGGGCTCGCCATCCGGACGCCGGGCAGCGCGAACAGCCGGCTGAGGAAGACATCCGTCTCCAGCAGTGCGATATGCAGCCCCGGGCACTTGTGCGGGCCGTCGCCGAAGGCCAGCCCCGGTGCCCCGGCGCCGTCCCCCATGGCACGGCCCGGACGCAGACAGCGCGGCCGGGAACCCACGGTCCGCTCATCGACATTGGTGTGGTCGAGCAGGATGTCGATCCGGTCACCGGCCGGTACGGTCACCCGCTCGCCGTCGGCGCCGGGCAGGACCAGAGGTTCGGTGGTGCGGCGGCTGAGCAGGCCCACGACCGGCTCCAGCCGCAGGATCTCCCCGAGCACCGCCAGCCGCCCCGGCTCGTCCGCCGCCCGGTAGTGCGCCAGCAACCCGGGTTCGGAGAACAGATGCCAGGCCGCCGCGCTGATGAACTCCCGGGTGGTCACCATCCCGGCCGCCGCGAAGGTGATGCACTCGCCGAGGATCTCGGTGGCCGAGCAGCCCTCGTCGAGGAGATGCGAGATCAGATCGTCCCGCCGGGCCCGGCGCCGCGCCCGTACCGCGGGCCGCACATCCCCGGCGTACACCCGCAGCCAGTTGGTGTTCTGGCGCAGCGTCCAGTACAGGCCGTGCAGACTGGTCACGCCCGGGGTGCCGAAGCGCTCCGGGAAGAAGCGGTTCAGGCGCTCCTTGATCCCGGGGCGGCTGTCGGTCAGCCCGATGACCTCGCAGGCCACCTGGACCGCCAGATCGAAGCTCAGCTCGGACAGCCGGGCCCGGCCGTCCGCGCGCAGCCGCTCGATCTGCTCGTCGGCGACCCGGACCATCGTCGCCCGGTAGTGCTCGTCCACCCGGCGCGGGGTGAAGAACCGCGCGGTCTGCCGCCGGTGCTCACGGTGCTCGGGCCCGTCCCGGTAGAGCACCGGGCGCCGGATGCGTGACGGCAGCTTCGACACCATCTCCACGCCCAGCCCCGCCTGCACGGTCGCCGTGCTGCGCAGAACGGCCCGCGCCTCGTCGTAGCCGCGCACCACCCAGACCCCGTCCCCGCCGTCCGCGACCGGGCACTGCGCGGACGGCAGCCCGCGCTCGATCCGGCGGAACCCGAACCCCCGGTCCGCCCCGGTGACGTCGGTCTCGCGCGACTCGCCCTCCTCGCCGCCCATGAGCGGCACCTCCCTCTCCTCGGTGGGCCGTACTGCGAGGTCCCTTCCCGTCCGGGCGAGAGGGAAAGCGGGCGGCGCGGGGGGCGCGCGGAGAACCGGCCACGCGTCACCGGCGCCGCCCGCGCCGGGGGTCAGCAGACCGGGACGCCGGGCACCTGGTTCTCCGGCACGCTCAGATAGACGTTGGTCATATAGCCCCCGTACTGCGGGAGATACGCCCACCAGTCATTGGTGTACGGGGGAACGCTCACCTGCTGGCCGCGCCGCTGGCAGCCGACCAGCACCTCGGCACCGGCGGGCAGCGTGGTCAGCGCGCCGGACCCGGTGGTCGCCCCCGACCGCACCCGCACGCCGCTGCCCCAGGTGCCGACCCAGGTACCGGAGGGGCGGGTGGCGCCGGGGACGTTCAGCGACCGGGTCAGCCGCCCGATGTCGGTGTACGCGCGGCCGTAGGCGGTGCCGGCCGGGTGCAGGGTGAGCACGGCGACGATCGTCCGGTCGCCCGCGCCGACGACGCCGGTGGTGTGCAGGGCGGGGCGGGTGAGATCGACGTCCGCCGCGCCCTCGGCGCTGGATACGGGGGCCTTGGTGCCGGTGCCGGTGCTGGGAATCGGGCCGGAGCGGGCCGTCGCCGTCGCCGTCGTCGCCGTACAGCCGCCCGAGGTGAAGCCCGACCAGCCCTGTTTGACCGCCCAAGGGCGTTCGAAGGCGCCCGGGATGCCGAAGTGCTGGTCGTAGCCGTCGGTGGCGCAGCGGGTGGAGCCGCGCAGGCCGGTCATGAGGTGGTCGCGGACGGCCGCCGGGGCGGTGTCCAGGAGATGCCGGTAGACCGTCACCGTGTCCCGGGCCGACAGCGCGGTGTAACCCCAGTGGCCGGGGTGGGTGGCCGGTGGGCGGGCGGTGTCGGTGAGGCCGAGCCTCGCCACCATCCGGTCGATGATCGCGCCGCCGCCGTTGGCCGCCCAGAGGGCGCTGGCCGCGCTGTCGTCGCTGCCGCGCAGCATGCTGTCGATCCGGGCCCGGTCGGCGGCCGGGAGGGCGTCGGGGGAGCGGCCCCAGAGCAGATCCAGGGCGATCAGCAGCTTCACCACCGACGCCGACCGGAACTGCCCGGCGGAGTTGAGCTGCTCGGTGAAGGCGCCGGTCCGCCGGTCGAAGACGGCGACGCCCGCCGTCACCCCGGCCGGGACCTCGGCCCGCGCCGCGCGGGCGGGCTCCGGTGACCCGGCGGTGGCGGTGGCGCTGGTGGAGGCGGTGGCGCCGACGAGAGCCGCGAGGGCGGCGGCGCACACGGCCGCCCGCAACACGCCCCGTGCGCCGCTCAGCCTGCTCGGCATGCCCAGCATCATCATGGTCATGGTCGTCGTCCCTGGGTCGGTGGGTCGGTGGGTCGGTGGGTCGGTGGGGGAGCTGCGTGCGGGAGGTGCGGTGTGCCCGTACCTCCCGCAGGACGGCGGTACCGGGCCCGCCGTATGAGACCCGCCCAGGGAAACCCTTCGTCCACGGCCTTCTCACACGGCCTTCTCACAGGCCCTCTCATACGACCGCCCCGCCCCGACCGTCCCCCGGGTGCGGACCGTACGCCGTCGCCGCCCGAGCCCGGACGGCCCGGCGGGGTCCGCCCCCGCACTGTCCACGCACGTCCGCGAACTGCCCACGCACTCACTGCCACGCACTGTCCGCAGCCCGGTCCCGGGCCCGCCCCGAGGGAGCACCCACCCATGGCGCCCACCGCGTTCCGCCGCGTCACCACCGCCCTCGCCGTCGGCGCCGCCGCCGTCACGGCCCTCGCCGTCACCACCTCCGGCACCGCCCACGCGGGCGCCGCCGGGTTCTATGTCTCGCTCCGGACCCACAGCAATGTCCGCACCGCGCCGAACACCCAGAACACCCCCGTCCTCAACACCGGCCCCACCACCGACCGGTACCACCTGGACGGGGTCTGCTATGTCCGGGGCCAGCGCGTCACCGCGGGCGGCTACACCACCGACGTCTGGTACCGGGGCACCGTCCATGACTCGGTGATCGGCTCCGGCGGCCCGTACCGGGGTGTCCATGTGTGGGGCGGCAATGTCAACATCGGCCAGGACCCCTCCGACTCGGTCGGCGTCTGCGCCAACTGAACCAACGCCGTGCGCCGAAAACTCTGGGCCGGACGGTTCGCCGTCCGGCCCAGGGGCCTGTCACCCTCCCGTCAGCACTCCCTCACCCCGGGCAGCCAGGCCGCCGGGTGGTCGATGTAGATATTGCTGATGTAGCCGCCGAGCGCCGGGATGTACGCCCAGGCGTCATTGCTGTGGCCCTCGGCGTTGACCGTGTCACCGCGCTTCTGGCACTCCACGAAGACCGGCGTGGGCCCGGTCAGCGTCCGCACCACGGCCGCGTTCAGCCGGGCGTCGGCGCGCACCCGCACCCCGGTGCCCCAGGTGGTGAAGTTGGTGCCGGGCGTACCGCTGCCCGGGGTGCAGGGCAGCCCCACCCCGCGCTCGGCGAGATACGGCTTGGGGTCCATGCCCCGGGTGCTGGAGGTGGAGCTGTGCGCCTCGAAGTGCAGATGGTTGCCGGAGGAGTCGCCCTCGGACCCCATCCGCGCGATCAGCTGACCGCTGCTCACCCGCTGGTTCACGGAGACCAGCCGCTCGTACATGTGCCCGTACTCGGTGACCGTGCCGTCGTCGTGGCGGATCCGGATCCACTGGCCGTAGCCGCTGGCGGTACCGGAGACGATGACCGTGCCGGGGCCGGTCGAATGGATCGGCGTACCGCGGTTGTTGGCGATGTCGACGCCGTCATGACCGGAGTGCCACCACTGGGTGACCGTCCCGGCCGCCGGACAGGAACCGGCGTAGCCGGTGGGGGCCGCGGGGGCGGCCTGGGCGGTGCCGGCGGTGAGCGGCACCAGGGCGGTCGCGGCCACGGCGGCGGCGAGCAGCCCGAGGGAGAGGGAACGCTGGTGTACGCGCATGACGAAGGCTCCTCGGAACGGGGTGTGCGGTCAGCAGGACGGGACGCCGGGCAGCCAGGCCGCCGGGTCGTCGATGTAGATGTTGGAGATCCAGGCCCGGTACGCCGGCAGATACGACCAGGCGTCATTGCTGTGGCCCTCGGCGTTGACGAGTTCGCCCCGGGTCTGGCACTGCACATCCACCGCGGTGGGTCCGGGCAGCCGCCCCACCACCGGTTCGCGGGTGTGGGGCTCGGGCCGCAGACCGACCCCGGTGCCCCAGGTCATGAACCGCTTCGTACCGGCGGGCGGCTCCTCGCCCCCGGTGATCCGCAGCGCCCCCGCGTACTGCGCGTTGAGCCGTACGTCGCTCACCATCACCTGGGTGCCCGACTCGCGGGCCTCGACCATCCTGCCGCCGCCGAGGTAGAGCGCGATGTGATGGACGCTGCCGAGGTCGGCCGGGTTCTTCGCCCAGAGCAGCAGATCGCCCGGCGCCAGGGGGCCGAGACCCTGGTCCCGGGTGAAGCGGGCGGTGGCCCCGCTCCAGCGCGCCTGGTTCCAGGACCCCTCCGGGAGCGCGATCCCGGCGCCCTGCCAGGCCGCGTACTGCATCAGATGCGAGCAGTCGAAGCCCTTGACCTGGCTGTCGTTGCCGCCCGGCCCGCCCCCGGGGTAGTCCTGACCGTAGGTCGGCCCGTGGATCGACCCGCCGCCCCAGGAGTAGGGCACCCCGATCTGGGAGCAGGCGGCGTCGATGACGGCCTGAGCCTGCGCGGACGCGTCCGCGAGGGAACGGCAGTCGGCGGAGGTGGCGGAGGTGGCGGAGACCGGCGTGGCGGCGGCAGCGGTCGCCGCCGCTGTCGCCGTACAGGTCAGCGCGGAGACGAGCAACAGCGCGGAGGCTGAGGCCATGGCCCTCGCCGGACTGCGGGTGGTGCGGCGCATTCGGGTTCCCCCTGAAGTGGTTCGTGTGCGGAACGGTTGACGCGGCGGGCGCGGCGGCGGCCGGAATCGCGCCGGTTCACCGGGAACGGCCGGTCGGTCCGGTCCGGGTGACCGGCGCGGGCCGCCCGGCCCCGCCGGTACCCGCGGCCGGGCCGGGCTCCGCGCCCGGCGCAGGGGAGACGGACGGGGCGGCCGGTTCGTATGCGTCGAGGGTGGCCCGGATCTTGGCGAGTCCACGCATCCGGTTGCGCTGCACCGTGCCCCGGTGGGCGCCGAGCCGCCGCGCCGCCGCGTCGTGCGTGAGGCCCTCGATGTCGATCAGGATCACGGCCGCCGCCTCCTTCGCCGACAGCCCCCGCAGCAGCGCGGTCGCCACCGCCTCGGCCTCCCGGCGCGCGAACCCGCCGTCCCAGCCGCGCTCGGGCAGCCGGTCGGTGCAGCGCTCCTGGCGCGAGGGATGCCGCCACAGGTCGCGCAGCAGATTCAGCGCCGCCGCACAGGTGTAGGCGTACGGCTGCTGCTGCCGGACCAGGGTCCGGGAGCGGGCCCGGCGCGAGAGCCGCAGATAGGTCTCCTGCACCAGGTCGTCGGCGTCGTGCGGATTGCCGGTCAGGGCCAGCAGCCGGCGCCGCAGCCGGGGCATCACCGCGGTGAACGCCTCGTCGAACTCGTCGGCGGTCATCCGGTCGGTGAGCGCGGCGGCGTCCGTGGCGCCGATGAGGGGTGCCGGTCCGCCGGGCGTGCGCGCGGCGGCCGGTCCGGTCGGGTGGTCGGTCATGGGCGACGGCATGGTCAGGGTCGTCGCCGCGACGCAGGTGCTCTCCATGGTGTTTCCCCCGGTTGTCGTGCCTGTACGGATGTCCGTGTCGCGTGCTAGCGGCCCGGTTCGGCGGGCCCGTAGCGGGCCGCGGGCGCCGCGGTCATCAGCGCCCAGTAGCGGTCCCCGTACGACCAGTGCCACCACTCGGTCGGATAGTTGACGAACCCGGCGGAGGTCATCGCCCGGCCGAGCACCGCCCGGTTGGCTCGGGCCCCGGCGTCCAGTCCGGGTGCCTCGGTGCGGCAGCGGCCCTCGCTCTCCTCGGGCGTGGCGTTCACCTCGGTGCCGAGCGGGAGTTCGATGCCGTCGGCGGTGCACAGGGTCAGGTCCACCGCGCCGCCGCTGACGTGCGGGGCGACCTCCGGCGGCGATATGTAGGCGCTGGCCAGCTCACGGATCCGGGCGGGCCCGGCCTCCGGGTGCGTGGCGCGCAGGGTCGCGGAGTAGGCGTCGAAGTAGCGGCGTTGCAGCGCGGGCGGCCGGAAGCCCTCCACCAGCAGCAGATGGACGCCGGAGGGCAGCGCGCCCTGGGCGAGCAGCAGCCGGCGCAGCACATCGGCCCGCACCCGGGCGTACGAGCCGTCGCCGTCCGCCTTCCGCGCGTCGACCCGCAGTGCCGCGCTCGTCCTTACGTCGATCAGGGGTTCACCGGTGTCGGCGACCGCTGTCGCGGCCACCCGGGGATCCGAGAGCAGGATGATGTCAGTCACGCTCAGAGCGTGGCGGGGTGCTCTGCAAGAACGATGCAGAAGCTCTGCAAGGCCCTTCCAGGATTTCACGCGGGGATGCTTCCTCCTTGGGTACGGACTTTCCGGGCCGATTTCGCGACCCGCTCATACGGACAGCCGTTCCCTACCGTCCTGACGGTGTCCAGACAGTGAAAATAAGACAGTCTCCTTTTCGAATGAGGGGGAATTAGCACCGGACACCCAGCGCTTTTCGGCCACTTCCTGTCCTGACCGCGCCGCCACCGCACAACCGGCGACGCGGTAATCGGCATGCCCGTCCGCACCGGCCGGTATGTTGTGCCCGACGTGCGGGAACGTGAAGTCGGGGGACACGGTGGACGTTCGCCTGCTGGGGCCGGTCGAGGTATGGAGCGGTGGCCGGAGAATTCCGCTGGGCGGTGCGAAACCGACCGCCATATTCGCCGCGCTCGTCGTCCATCTGGGCGAACTGCTCTCCGCCGGACGGCTGGTGGATCTCGTCTGGGAGGAAGAGCCGCCCGCCACCGCCCGCGCCCTCGTCGCCTCCCATATCTCCGGACTGCGCCGCGCCCTGGCCGGGTGGGAGGGCGCCGACGCCGTCCGCACCCGCTCCCCGGGCTATGTCGCCGAGTTCCCGCCCGCCGCCGTGGACGCCCGCCGCTTCGCCGCCGCCTGCGCCGCCGGACGGGACGCGGCCCGCGCCGGACGCTCCGAGGAAGCCGTCGACACCCTGCACACCGCCCTGCGCCTGTGGCACGGCCGGGACGCCCTGGAGGGGCTGGGCCAGGGCTTCGCCCGGGTGGAGGCGCTGCGGCTGACCGAACTGCGGCTGGAGGCGGCGGAGTTCCGCTTCGCCGCCGAACTCGGCCTGGACCGCCGCTCCGACCTGGTCGCCGAACTCGTCGCCCATGTCGCCGCCCACCCGCTGCGCGAACGCCCGCGCGGCCAGCTGATGACCGCCCTGTTCCGCACCGGCCGCGCGGCCGACGCCCTGCGCTGTTACGAGGAGGGCCGCCGCCTGCTCCGCAGCGAACTCGGCGTCGACCCCGGCCCCGCACTGCGCGCCCTGCACCACGCCGTGCTCCGCGCCGACACCGCCGTCCTCGGTACGGCCCCCCGCCCCGCCCGTACGGCCGACCGCGCCCCCGCCCGCACCGGCGACCGCCTGCCCGCCCCCACGGCCGACCGCGTCCCCGCCCAGGCCGGTCCGCCGCAGGACCCCCCGCCGTCCTCCGCCACTCCCCGCCCCGCCGTCCCCTCCCAGCTCCCGCCCGACGTGGCCGACTTCATAGGGCGCCGGGAACAGATCGCCTGGGCCACCGCCCTCCTCGAACAGGTCCGCGACCCGCGCCGCACCGCGCCGCCCGTCGGGGTGATCTCCGGCCGCTCCGGCACCGGCAAGACCGCCCTCGCCGTCCATGTCGGCCACCGCACCGCCGCGCTCTTCCCCGACGGACAGCTCTTCGTCGATCTGCGCGCCGCCGACTCCGAACCGGTACGGACGGCGGACGCCCTCGCCCGGCTGCTGCGCGCCCTCGGCATCGACCCCGACACCCCGGCCCGCGACGAGGAGGACCTCCTCGGCCTGTACCGCACGCACATCGCCCGCCGCCGCGTCCTGCTGATCCTCGACAACGCCCTCGGCGAGGCCCGGCTGCGCCCCCTGCTGCCGCCCGGCGGCGGCTCGGCCGTCCTGGTCACCGGCCGCCGCCGTCTGATGGCCCTGGAGGGCGCCGTCCATCTCGACCTGGGTGTCCCCTCCGAGGCCGAGGCGCTGGACCTGCTGGCCCGGGTCGCGGGCCCGACCCGCCCCACCCTCGACAGGGACCGGGCCGCCGAGATCGTCACGCTCTGCGGCCGTCTGCCGCTCGCGGTCCGTATCGCCGGTGCCCGGCTCGCCGCCCGCCCGCACTGGACCCCGGCCCGGCTCGCCGCCCGGCTCGGTGACGAGCGCCGCCGCCTCGACGAACTCCGGGCGGGCGACCTGGAGGTCCGCGCGAGCCTCGGCCTCGGCTACGCCGACCTCGACGCCCAGGAGCAGCGCGCCCTGCGCCGGCTGGCCCTGATGGACCTGCCCGACTTCGCGGCCTGGGTCGCCGCCCCGCTCCTTGGCATCACCGAACACGCGGCGGAGGACGCCGTGGAACGGCTGGTGGACTGCCACTTCGTGGAGGTCGTCCGCACCGACGAGACCGGCCGCACCCGCTACCGCATCCACGACCTGGCCCGCGAACACGCCCGCGAGCGCTGCCTCGCCGACGAGGACCCCACCGAACGGGAGGCGGCCGTGAGCCGCCTGGTCGACCGCTGGCTCGCCATGGCACGCGGCGCGGCGGCGAGGGGGCCGGGAGGAGCGTCGCGGCTGCTGCCGGGGCAGGGGGAGGGGGCGGCGGGTGCGGTGGGCGTGACCGGTGCGCTCGTGCGGGAGCCTCTCGCGCCGGGGCCCGCCCACCCCGAGCCACTCCGAGCCACCTCCGACACCCCCACGGAAGCCGACGACCCCGCCGCCTGGTTCGCCGCCGAGCACCACTGTCTGCTCGCCGCCGTCCTGCACTGCGCCGAGCACGGCATGTCCGGGGCCGCCCGGGAACTGGCCGCCGCCCTGATGGCCGCCTCCGCCGCCCTCTACAACCGCTTCGACGCCTGGTTCCGCTCCCACCACGCCGCCCTGGACGCGGCCCGGCGCGGCGGGGACGTCGAGGGCGAGGCATGGCTGCTGCACGGGCTGGGCCAACTCCGCCTGGAACAGGACCGGTTCGACGAGGCGTACGCCTTCTTCGCCACCGCGCTGGCCCGCTTCGAGGAGCGCGGCGTACGCCGCGGCCGGGCCCAGGCGCTGGCCGGTATGGGCACCGCCCGCCGCGAACAGGCCCGCTTCACCGAGGCCCTGACCCTGCTCACCGCCGCCCGGGAGCACTACGAGGAGCCGGGCGACCGGGCGGCCAGGGCCCACGCCCTCTACGGCATCGGCTGCGTCCACCGCGACCAGGGCCGCTTCACCGAGGCATGGGACGCGCTCAGCGAGGCCCACCGCCGCTTCGCCTCCGACCGCGACCGGCACGGCGAGGCCCTGGCCCTGCGCGGACTGGGCCTGGTGCACCGGGCGCGCGGCGACCTCCCGCAGGCCGAGGCCCTGCTGCGCGACTCCCTCGCCCTCTTCGACGCCACCGGCGACGCCTTCGGGGTGATGTACGCCAGCCAGTCCCTCGCCAAGGTCGAGTTCCGGCAGGGCCGCACGGACCGGGCCCGGCAGCGCCTCGACCGCTGTCTGGAGATCACCCGGGAACGCCAGGACCTGTTCGGCGAGGCCCTGGTGCTGCGCACGCTCGGCGAATGGCGGCTCGCCACGGCCGACCCGGAGGGCGCGACCGGCACCCTGCGTGAGGCACTGGCCCGCTGGGACCGACTCGCCCTGCCCCTGTGGCGGGCCCGCACCCTGCGCGACCTCGCCCGCGCCGCCCTGGCCCTGGGCGAGCACGCGCGATCCGAAGCCCTGGAGGCCGAGGCCCACCGGATCTTCACCGACCTCGGCAGCCGCGAGGCCCACGAACCCCTGGCACCCGCCGACCCCTCACCGGCGCCCGCGACCGCCAGTCATACGGAGCGCCCCCACCCCCCGTCGGGTGGATGACCGGCGCGGCACCCGCCGCCCGCCACCACCGTCCACCGCCGGGAGAGGACCCCCACCATGACCCCCACCATGACGCCCACCATGACCCCCACGACGACGACCCGCACCACGCCCCGCCGCCCCCTGCGGGTCCTGGCCGGACTGCTCACCGCCACCGCGTCGATCCTCCTCGGCCTCGCCCAGCCGGCCGCCGCGCACCCGCCGAGCGGCTCGGTCCACATCTGGGCCTCCGACGTCCGCGTCCGCTCCTGCCAGAGCACCTCCTGCGACCTCGCCACCACCGAACGCCTCACCCGGGTCACGGTGAAGGCGTACTGCCAGCTCGACGCCGGTGAGTCCGGCCGGGTGACCGACGGCCCCTACACCAACACCTACTGGGTCCAGATCATCACCCCGGGCCGGTCCCTGGGCTGGATCTCGGCCGTGTACGTCAGCGGCGGCTCCGACAACCGGCCGGTGCCCGGCGCCCCCGTGGACAGCCTCTCCGACCCGACGATCGACTGCGAGTACATCTGACCCGACCGGCCCCGCACCCCAGGTGCCTCAGGGCCCGGTGTCCAGGGCCCGGCAGGCCAGTTGCAGCGCGAGGCGCCGGCTCGGATCGTCCAGGTCCACCCCGAGCAGCTCGCGTACCTGCCGGAGCCGGGTGCCGACCGTGTTGCGGTGGACGCCGAGGGCCTGCGCGGCGGACGTCACCGAACCGCCGCTCTCCAGGAACACCCGCAAGGTGGCCAGCAGAGCGGTGTGCTCGGGGCCCCGCAGCGGGGCCAGCGCCGATTCGGCGAAGGCGCGGGTGACCTCGGACTCCTGCCAGGTCGCCAGCAGCCGGGCGACACCGAGTTCGTCGGCGTGCTCCACGGCCGGACGGAACCCGTGGCTGCGGGCCAGCCCCGCCGCGTCCCGGGCCTCGGCGAGGGTCTTTGCGAGCCCGCCCGGCCCCGGGTGCGGACGGCCGATCCCGGCGACCGCCCCCCACTCGCGGGGCAGCGCCGTCACCGCCGTACGCACCGCCCTCAGCAGTTCGCGGGCGGCGGTGCCCGGGGGTTCGCGGTCGTCGCTGGTCCAGGCCGCCCAGCCGTCGCCGCGGTCCACCACGGCGACCGTCCGCACGCCCTGGGCGTCGAGGGCGGTGCCCAGCCGGGCCAGGACGTCGTCACGGCCCTGGGCGCCGCGCGGGTGGGCGGCGAGGAGATGGACGCCGACATGCCAGTCCGCGAGCCGCCAGCCCAGGGACAGCGCCGACTCGACCACCGACCGGCTCACCGAGTCCCGCCCGGCCA
The DNA here is from genome assembly GCF_040609715.1 of Streptomyces sp. NPDC004610. Taxonomy (NCBI): domain Bacteria; kingdom Bacillati; phylum Actinomycetota; class Actinomycetes; order Kitasatosporales; family Streptomycetaceae; genus Streptomyces; species Streptomyces sp. NPDC004610. The sequence continues at coordinate 26,042 of NZ_JBEXLA010000035.1, forward strand.
GCACCTCCGCCAGCAGCCGGGCCCGGAACGCGGCGTCCCGGTCGGCCCGCGCCCGCCGCCCGGCCAGCCACGCCCGGACGAACGGCTCCGTCATCGCGAGCCCCACCGCCACCGTCTCCCGGCGCTCCTCCCCGGCCGGACCCGGCAGCGCCCCGGCCAGCCAGGCGGCGGCCCGGGTGCCGTCCAGATCCTGCACGGGATGCACCAGCAGCCGCGCCGAGCGCTGCGCGACCGGCAGATCCAGCCGCAGTTCCGGCGGCAGCACCACCGGCTCACCGGTGATCGGGGTGCCGTCCGGGCCCAGCAGGGACAGCGGCAGCGCCAGCACCCGCCCGGCGGCGGCGAGGATCTCCAGCCCGGACCTGCGCGCCCCGAGCTGCCGCAGCAACTCCAGCACGGTCCGCGCCCGCTCCAGCTCGTACGCCCGGACCCGCACCGTCAGGGCGTGCAGCAGCCGGGGCGGATCGCCGTGCTCGACGCGCAGGACGGGGATCCGGAGCCGGTCGGCGAGCCGCAGGCTCGACAGCAGCGGCCGGGTCCGGTCCGCGGTGATCAGCAGCGCCGCCGCCCCGGCCTCCTGCGCCCGCCGGACCAGCGCGTCCAGCCGGTACGGCGGCGACACCGTGGCCTCCTCGCACACCACCAGATGCCCGGCCACCTCCTCCAGCCGCCCCGCGTACCAGCTGACATCGGTCACCGGCCGCGACAGACCCGCCCGCCCAGCGAGCACCACCGCGTCCGCGAGCCCCGGCTCCGCCAGCAGCTCCGCCACGCTCGCCCGGCCGCTCACCCCGCCCCCTCCCGGTCCGTGACCAGCCCGTACGCCGCCGGTCCCACCAGGCCGTCCGCCGTCCGGGGCCACCGTACGAGGGGCGGCAGCCGCAGCAGGGCCAGCTGCTGACCCGGCCTCAGCTGATCGCAGTGGACCGGGGCCCGCCCGGCCGGGTCGAGCGCGACGACGACCTCCGGGGTCGCCGCCACCGTACGGCCGTCCACGGCCACCGTCAGATACTCGTCCAGCAGATCCACCCGCAGCACGGCCCCCGACACCCGGTCCAGCAGGGTCGCGCTGCCCGGGACGGTCCCGTCGCGCGGCACGATCTCGTCCACCCGGCCCTGCCCGAGCAGCCGGGCGCCCAGCCGCGCGCACAGGGTGTCGACGGGCGCGTCCCGCGCCGCCAGGAAACCGGCCCCGAGCGTGACACAGCGGCCCAGCGAACCCGGGATGCCGTACGCCGTGAGGTCGGCGGCGGTGACGGCGTACAGGGCGATCGCGGCGGCTCCGCCCAGGGCCGCCGCGTTCGCCCGGACGATGCGCTCGGCCCTGCGGGCGGTGCAGCGGCGGACGACGACGGTGTCCCCGCCGGGCCCCACCACCGCGATCGGCTCCGCCGGGCGGCCGTGCAGGGCGAGGGTGGTCTGGAACAGGCGCGGGAAGGCACGGCCCATCAGATCGCCGTCGACGACCGGCAGTCCCAGATGCGCGGCGGCGAGCGGCGGGGTCAGCGCGTTCAGCCCGCCGATCTCGATCACCCCGACCGCCCCGGCCACGCCCCCGACCGTCTCCTCCACCGCCCGCAGGGCCCGTCCGAAGTCCTCGGCGGCGAAGAGCCGTTCCTCCAGCACATCCGGCGCCCCGATCAGCCCGACGTGCACGATCAGGGTGTCCGGGGGCAGCCCGTCCGCGCGCACCACGGGGACGCCGTCGCCGCCCCGCGCGTCCAGCGCGTGGCGCAGCAGCCGGGCCCCGGCGGACACGTTCCCGCCACCGCCGGAGCCCAGCAGGGCCGCCCCGGCGGCCAGCGCGGGCACCTCCCCGGCCGTCAGCCGCGCAAGGCCGCCCGGGTCCTCCGCCCTGCGGGCCGGGTCACGGCCGCCATCGTCCGTCCTGGTCACGCTCCGATCATGCAGGAGAGCGGTCACGACGGCACACAGGGAGGAGAACGGGGAGGACGGGGAGGACGGTCATACGGGCGCGGCCCCGGTCCGGTGCTCACACCGGCACATACGGGTGGTCGTAGCCGAAGTACGCCGGTCCGGCCAGGGCGAGGCCCTCCGGGCTGCGCCACCGTTCGTCGCAGGGGGCCGCGAGCACGCTCACCCGCATCCCGTAGCGCAGGCCCTCGGTGGTGACCGGGGTGCCGCTGTCGGTGTCGAGGACACAGATCAGGTCCGGGACGCTGACCACGACCTCGCCGTCCCGCCGGGCGACCAGGTTCTCGTTCTGGAACGACAGCTGAAGCCCGTGCCCCAGATCGGCGCCGAGCCCGTCGAACAGCGCCTCACCCCGTACGAACCCGCCCTCGGTGCGCCGCTGGACATCGGTGACCTTGCCGGTGAAGACCAGCCGCCCGCCCAGCACGGCCGCCGCCGCGTCCACCGGGTCGGTGTGCGCGTCGGCCGCCTCGCGGATCGCCCGGCCGAGCCGCTCGCACAGCGTCATGGTGCCCCGCACCAGATGCTCCTTGACCTGACGGCCGGTCAGTACGTACAGGCTGACGCCCGCGCTGCACCCCATCTCCACCGTCGCCGTCCGCGCCAGCCGCTCCGCCCAGCCGTTGTCGACGGCCCGCACACCGAGGGTGTTGCCGCGCTCGTCGGCGAGGGCCATGGGGGAGGCGAGGATCCCGCCGAGGGTGGGCAGCAGCATCTGGAGTTCGGGGAAGGCCCGGCCCATGCCGTCGGCGTCGATCAGCGGCAGCCCCAGCTCGGCGGCGGCGGTGATCGGGATCATCGAGTTCAGGCCGCCCGCCTCGATGGAGACGGTGTGGGTGGCGGGCCGGCCGATGAGCTCCTCCACCGCGCGCAGCGCGCTGGTCATCTCCGCCCCGGACGGCAGCTTCTCCACCAGCACGGTCGGCGCCCCCATGAACGCCGTCGGCACCACCACCGCGTCGTCCGGGACCTCGTCCACGTCGACCAGGCTCACCGGCCCATGGAGCCGTACCGCCTCCTGCGCGAGCAGCCGCCCCACATACGGGTCGCCCCCGCCGCCGGTGCCGAGGACGGCGGCGCCCCGGGCCATGTCCGGCAGCTCCCGGTCCGTGATCTCACGCATCGCCGTCTCCGTTCTCGTTCCGTCCGGTGAATCCGTTCCGCCCGCCGTCCGTGACCATCGCGCCGTCCAGGGCCAGGTCACCGACCGCCTTGACCCGGATGCGGGTCGCGTTGCCCGGGAGGTAGGCGAGGGGAACCTCCTCGATGTCCACGATCTCGACCGAGCCGGGCCGGGCACCGGCCGCGACCGCCCGGTCCACGGCCTCCTGCCGGGCCTCGTCCAGCACCGCCTGCCGCTGCCGTCCGGCCACCGAGAACACCCGGTCGACCTCCCCGCCGACCTGGGCGATGGCCGCGCCGATGGCATTGGCCACGGCGAAGTGCTCGGGCCGTACGACGCCGGAAGCGCCCGGCAGATCGTCCGGCACCAGGATGCTGCCGCCGCCCACCGCGACCACCGGCACCGGCTCCGCCGACACCCGCATCCGGTCCACGATCTCCGCCATCCGCTCGCCGACCCGGGCGAGGGCGTCCGCGACCAGCGCCGGGCTCAGATCCTTGACCAGGGACGCGTCCCCGATGTCGGCCCGTCCGGCGGCGACCGCGAGATCGGTGGCGGTGAGCCGGTCGCCGCCGAAGACCAGCGCCCGTTCGGTGAGCCGGTAGCCGACGCTCGCCGGACCGACCGTACGGCCGTCGCCGGAGACCTCGCTGCCGCCGCCGATCGCGACGGACAGGACGTCCGGCATCCGGAAGTTGGTCTGCACGCCCGCGACACTGACATCGGCCGACGCCTCGCGCGGGAAGCCCTGCTGGAGCACGCCCACATCGGTGGTGGTGCCGCCGACATCGACCACCGCGCAGGACAGCGACCCGGACAGGAAGGCCGCGCCGCGCATCGAGTTGGTGGGACCGGACGCGAAGGTGACCACCGGATAGCGGCGGGCGTACTCGATGTCCATCAGCGTGCCGTCGTTCTGGCTCAGGAACACCGGCGCGGTGATCCCGGCCTCCGCGACGGTCCGGGTGAGCCCACCGGCCACGGTGTCGGCGAGATCGCACAGCGCCGCGTTGATGACGGTCGCGTTCTCCCGGCCCAGCAGACCCATCCGGCCGATCTCGTGGGACAGGCTCACCGGGGCACCGGGCAACTGCTCCGCGATGATCCGGGCGGCGCGCAGCTCGAACTCGGCGTTCACCGGGGAGAACACCGACGACAGCGCGAACGAACGGGCCCCGCCCTCGACGGCCCGCTCCAGCACCGCCCGGAACTCGGCCTCGTCGAACGGCTCGATCTCGCTGCCGTCGTACTCGTGCCCGCCGTGGCAGAGATGGCTGTGCCCGCCGATGGCGGTGCGCAGCCGCTCCGGCCAGTCCACCAGCGGCGGCAGCGCGCGGGTGGCGGGCAGACCGAAGCGGATCGCGGCGGTGGGGGCGAGCCGGTCGCCCTCCACCAGCGCGTTGATGAAGTGGGTCGTCCCGATCATCACGGCGGCGACCTCGGCGGGGTCGAACCCGGTGGCGCCCCGCAGTCCGGCGAGGGCCTCGACGATGCCCCCGGTCACATCGGCCGTGGTGGCGGTCTTGATGGCACCGGCCACCCGGCCGTCGCGGATCACCACGGCGTCGGTATGGGTGCCGCCGACGTCGATCCCGATTCTGAGCATGGGCACGTCCTCTCGCCTGCTGCTGATGCGCACGCCGTCCGGTGTCCGGGACGACGGGAGGAGACCGACGGTAGGCGCGGCTGCGACCCAGGTCACTGGTCATCCCGACCTGCGCGGGCGCCTCCACTGGGCAGCATGCACAGCGGGGGCACCACGGAGTCGTCCCGACACGCACTGGTGGGTGGGGAGTCGCCGGGTGGGGGCATCGGGGTCGCGTTCTTGCGGGGCGGGAGCGGCTGGGTGGGGGCATCGGGGCCGTGGGGTGTCGGGATGACAGGCGTTCGCGGGGCGGGAGTGGCTGGGTGGGGTGGTTGGGGCCCGCGCCTTTGTGGGTGGGGAGTGGCTGGGTGGGGTGGTTGGGGCCCGCGCCTTTGTGGGTGGGAGTCGCAGGGCGGGGTCATCGGGGCCCGCGCTCTCGCGCTTCGGGAGTCGCAGGGCGGGGTCATCGGGGCCCGCGCCCTCGCGGGTGGGGAGTGGCTGGGTGGGGTACTTGGGGCCCGCGCCTTGTGGGTGGGGAGTCGCCGGGCGGGGCAATTGCGGCCCGCGCCCACGCGAGCGGCGAGTCGCCGGGCGATGGGGCATCGAGCCGCGGGGCTCGATGGGGCATCGAGCCCCGCGAGCCGCCCGGCACACCTCCGCCGCTCAGGAGCCGCCCGGTCCCGCCACCGGCGCAAGGTCCTCCCCGGTGCTCAGCCGGGCCCGGACCTCCACCTCGGCGTCCTCGTCCGCGCGTTCGGCCAGGGTGGGGCCCTCGCGGGTGGCGGTGACCTCCCCGGTGATCTCGATACCGGTGACCTCCCGGCTGCCCGCCGCCAGCAGATAGGACGTACCGGACGCCGGGGCCCGCCAGCCGGTGGCGGCCACCAGATGCTGCCCGAACCGCCCGCACGCCGCCGTGGGCCCCGCCCGGCCCACCACCCGCGCCGGGTCGGCGCTCCCGGCCTCGGCCGGGGCCTTGAACTCCACCGCCACCTCACCCGGACCCCGCCAGGTCGAGGCCCGCCGGCACGACCACACCGCCCGCCCCGCGCCCTCGGGCAGCTCCTGCTCGGCGAAGTCCCACGCGTTCACCGCACGCACCCCCCGCCCGCGCAGCTCCGCCAGCCGGCAGGCACTGCGCGCCCAACTGGCCAGCGCCCGCGCGCTGAGCGCCTCCCGGGGCTGACGGGCCGGGTCCCCGGACGACGGCGGCGGGGTGTAGCCGAGGTGGACGGGGCTGGGATCGCCGAGATCGGTGACGAGGAACGCGTGCTTCTCGACGATGAGATCGGAGGAACGTAACTGGAGGACGGGCCAGCTGCCGCACGCGCCCCCGCCGGAGGGCACCGGCACCGGTACGGGCGCGGTCAGCCCGCCCTCCGACGCCAGCGGCCGGGTCGCCGCGCCGGGCCGCAGCAGATCACGCGTGCCGGACTCCGCGATCCACGGGGCCAGCAGATAGCGCGTCCCGTCCGGACGCCGGGTCACCGCGACGGCCGCCGCGGTCGTCACATCGGCGTCGTCCGCCCGCGCGAAGTCCAGCGCCGTCGCCCCGTCCCGCTCGCCGTAGCGGACCAGGCGCTGGCCGTCGTGGAACAGCACCACCGTCTCCCCGTCGACCTCGCCCGCGTAGAGCAACTGCGGGACCGGTCCCGGGCCGGTGGTGGACGTGCCCGGCGCGGCGGTGACCGGGACCTCGCGCGGGGGGTCCGCCCAGACCGCCAGGGCCCGCGCCAGCAGCCCCTGGTCACCGATCCGTTCACCCCGGACGGGCCAGACCGTGAAATCGACCCGCGCGGTGTCCGACCAGACGTCGGAGGCGACCCGCACCAGTTCGTCCGCCGTCACCGCACCGGTCGGCGCCACCGGCGTGACCCGCCCGGCCCCGCCCCCGGTGTCGACCGCGACCAGCGTCCCGGCCGCGGCCACCACCAGGGCCGCGCCCAGCCCGGCCAGCCGGAACCGGCGCCGCCTGCGCAGCAGATCGGTCGGCCGCAACTGCACCGTGCAGGCGTCGAACTCCCGCGAGAGCAGCAGCGCCCCCGCCCCCTCACCGGCCTCGGCTTCCACGGCGTAGGAGGCCCGTACCGCGTCCCCCGGGGCGTCGGCGCCCGCCTCCCGCAGCAGCGCCTCCGCGTCCGGATCCGCCAGCCCCTCCAGCCGCCGCAGCACGAACGCCGCCCGCCCGGCCGCCGGAGCCTGGGCCATGGCCTGCGCGAGAGCCACCTCCTCCACCGAACCGGCCCGGGGGAAGAGCCGCAGCCCCCACACCACCGGCAGCAGGGTCCGCAGCGCGGCGGGCGGCGGCACGGGCCGGGGCCAGACCCGAGGACGCCGGTCGTACGACAGCGCCGCGCGCAGCACCCGCACCCGCAGCCAGGTCGCCGGCCGGTCGCCCCGCGCCGACCCGCGCGGGGCGGGCACCGGGGCCGGACCGCCGCGGGTGCCGCGGCCGGGCAGCGCGCGCTGCACCAGCCCGTGCGCCACCAGGACCCGGCGGTGCCGGGTGAGGGACGGGGGAAGGGTCAGATAGGCCAGGACGACGAGCCGGGTGTACTGCTCGACCAGCGCCGCCTCGGCCTCGTCGAGACCGATACGGACGTGCTCACCGCCGTCGGTGACGGTGTCCGGGTCGGCGGGCTGGTCGGTGCTGCGGCGGGAGGTGGACATCTCGGTACTGCCCCCAAGGGCTGAAGGTGAGGGTCACGTCCCTACGTCAAACGAGTGAATCATGGGATGGTCACCGAGCCGCCCCGAGCGTCCGCGACACCGCCAGTTCGACCAGGTACCGCTTGGTGACCCGCCCTCCGTACCGCCCGTCGATCAGCCGCGCGACACACTCCAGCAGCCCGCGCCGGGCGTCCTCCGGCAGGGCCCGGTGCCCCGAGTAGGTGCGCAGCAGTTCCACGTACCGCTCGGTGGTGTAGTCGATCTCCGGCTCATGGCGGCGGACGACGGTCGGCCCGAACCGCCCGCTGCGGGCCACCTCCGCCGCGTGCCCGGCCATGTCGTACGCCTCGGCCCCGGCGGGCCGCAGCCCCGGCGGCGTGGCCGGATCGAAACGCTCGTAGCAGCTCTGCACCTCGACGAAGAACTCCTCGGTACCACCCCGCACATGCTGCGTCCGTACGACGGCCAGGGCGCCGCCCGCCCGCAGCACGTCGGCCGCCCGGGTCACCCGGACCGCCGGGTCGAGCCAGTGGAAGGAGGTGGCCGCGAGCACCATGTCGAACGGCTCCTCCGGCGGCGTCCAGGTCTCGAAGTCCGCCGTCACCACCTCGGCGTCCGCCACCCCGGCCAGCTTCCGCCGCGCCACGGCAGCCATCCGGGCGCCCGCCTCGACGGCCACGATCCGGCAGCCCCGCCGGGCCAGCGCCACGGTCGCCTGCCCGGTGCCGCAGCCCACCTCCAGCACCCTGCTGCCGGGCCCGGCGCCCGCCACCTCGGCGAGATCGTCGTACAGCGCGTCGGGATACCCGGGCCGGGCCCGGTCGTACAACTCGGCGTCCTCGTCGAAGATCCGCCCGAGCCGGGCCCGCCGGGACTCCTCGGGACGGTCGTCGCGGGGTGCGGGGGAGGGGGGCCGGTCGCGTGTCATGGGGGGCAGGGTAGTGGGGCCGATCCGAGGCGGTGGTCGACCGGCCCGGGTCGGTCGCGCACCCCGTCCAGCAGGACGGCGAGATACCGCCGGGCGGTCTCCACGCGGTCCTCCGCCCCGCCGTGCACCTGAGCGGCGTACGCGATCCCGCACATCAGCGGCACCAGGTCCTCCCCGGTCAGATCGGACCGTACGGCACCGGCCTCCCGCGCGCGGGTGAGGAGCAGGTCGCCCACCGACCACAGGGAGCGCTTGAGTTCGCCGGTGCGCGGCAGGGCGTCCGTGGCGGCGGCGGTCACCGCGGCGAGGGTGGTGTCGGAGACCTGTGCCTCGATCGTGCGGGTCAGGAAGACGGCGAGTGCGCGGCCGGGGTCGTCGTCGGCGAGGGCCTCGTGCCCGCTCGCGGTGAGCGACTCCAGGCAGGGTGTGGCGAGGGTCTCCAGCAGCGCGTCGGCGGTGGGGAAGTGCCGGTAGACGGTGCCGACGCCGAGTCCGGCCCGGCGTGCCACGTCGTTGAGCTGGAGCGGCGTTCCCTCGTCGACGAGCGCGCGGGCGACGGCGACGATCCGCTCCCAGTTCCGGGCGGCGTCCTTGCGCAGGGGGGTGGTCGACATGGGGCGAGCCTATCCGGATGGCTCATCCGGATGGGTTTGTGCGGGCGGCTCATCGGGATGCCTTGTCGGGGCCGGGTGCGAGGTGCTCGCTCAGTCGGCGGACGGCACCGGCGATCCGGGGATCGGTCGCCGCGCGGAACGGGGTGACCGGCCGGGCGTCGGGCCCGATCACGATCCCGGTGCGCCCGGTCAGCGAACCGTCCGTCGCGGCGAACACCGAGGACCGCGCGGCCTCCGCGGCCGGGCCCGACGTGGACCGCTCGAACCTGCGGCGCACCAGCGGCCACAGCAGCCGCAGCCCCGGCGACACGATCCTCGGGTCGCGCAGGGTGCCGTCGGTCATCTCGGTCGCCGCCCCGCCCGGATCGGCCGCGAAGACGGCGATGCCGGTGCCGTCCAAGCGCCGGGCGAGGTCGAGGGTGTGGGCGAGGTGGGCGAGCTTGGCGCGGCCGTACCAGTGGAAGCCGTAGTAACCGCCCGGCGGTTCGGCCCCGTCGAAGACGCGCCGGGCGGTGACGACCGCGCCAGAGGTGACGTTGACGACGCGGCTCGGCGCCCCGGCGCGCAGCGCGGGCAGCAGCGACTCGGTGAGGAGGTAGGGCGAGAGATGGTTGACGGCGAAGGACGCCTCGATGCCGTCGACGGTCTCCCGGCGCTCGGGGAACATCGCGCCGACGTTGTTCACCAGTACGCTCAGCGGCCCGTCGGCGGCGACCCGCGCGGCGAGCGCGCGGACCGCGTCCAGGGAGGCGAGATCGGCGGCCAGGAACCGCGCGGTACCGGCCGGTTCCCCGGCCTCGATCCGCTCGACCGCGCGGGCGCCCCGCCCGGCGTCGCGGCCGACCATCGTCACCGCGTATCCCGCGCGGGCCAGGCCCCGCGCGGTCTCGAACCCGATACCGCCCGTTGCCGCCGTGACCAGTGCCCTGTGCTGCGCATACCGCCCCATCGCACACCTGTTCCTTGTTTGGATCGCCCGCCCGCTCGCCGGTTCGGTTCGGCGCGACTTGAAGCGGATAGGTAATCCGTTTCTCGCTCGCGCGTCACCGTAGCAGATGCGGATGGAGTATCCGTTTCACCGTCTCCGGGCGCCCCGGAGGTGGTGAAACGACGGTGGGAGCGCGGGCGGCTGCTCCCGCGCGCCGGTACCCGCGGGGATGAGCTGGTCGGACACTTGACGACAACTGTGCCCGTCCGTGTCCCGAGGAGCCTGATGCCGTCCCAAGACCCGCCGGTGCTCACCTGCCCCTTCGACTTCAGCGAGGCGCTGGACTACGACCCCACCCTCGCCGACCTGGCCGACAGCGGCCCGGTCAGCCGTATCCGGCTGCCGTACGGGGAGGCCGGGGCCTGGCTGGTGACCAGCTTCGCCGGGGTGCGTCAGGTGACCTGCGACCCGCGGTTCAGCCGGGCGGCGATCGTGGGGCGGGACTATCCGCGGATGACGCCGGAGCCGATCGTCTCCCCGGAGTCGGTCAATGTCGCCGACCCGCCGCACGCGACCCGGCTGCGGCAGACGGCGGCCGTCGCCTTCACCCGGGACCGGGTGGCCGCGATGCGCCCCGCGGTGGAACGGGTGGTGGCCGAGCTGCTCACCGAGATGGCGGCGGCCGGACCGCCCGTGGACCTGGTGGCCCGACTGGCGGTGCCCCTACCGCATCTGACGATCTGCGAACTGCTGGACGTGCCCGAGGCCGACCGCGACGAACTGCGCGACCAGACCCTGAGGCTGCTGTCCACCGACCCCGAGTCCCGCAAGCACGCCGCGGGCGCCAAGGCCCAACTGCGTTCCTACTTCGCCGCGCTGGTCCCGGAGCGGCGCCGGGCGCCCGGCACGGACCTGCTGAGCGTGATGGCCACCGCCGCCGCGCCGGAGGGCCAGGAACCGCTGAGTGACGACGAGTTGGCGGTACTGGCCGTCACCCTGATCCTCAGCGGCAACGACACGGCCACCTGCCAGATCGCCGACATCGCCTACCTCCTGCTCACCCGCCCCGCCGAACACGCCGCCCTCACCCGCGACCCGGCCCGCATCCCGGCGGCGCTGGAGGAACTCCTGCGCTACATCCCGTTCCGCAAGGGCGTCGGCATCCCCCGGATCGCCCTGGAGGACACCCGGGTCGAAGGCACCCTGATCCGCGCCGGGGACTACGTCCATGTCTCCTACCTGGCCGCCAACCGCGACCCGGCCGTCTTCCCCGACCCGCACGACCTCGACCTGGACCGGCCGGGCCGCCCCCATATGACGTTCGGCTGGGGCGGCCACCACTGCGTGGCGGCCCCACTGGCCCGCGCCGAACTCGACATCGCCATCACGGGCCTGCTGACCCGCTTCCCCGGCCTCCGCCTCGCCACCACCCCCGCCGACATCACCTGGGACACCAAGACCATCCGCCGCTGGCCACTGAGCCTGCCGGTGACGTGGTGAGGCCGGGGGAGGGGGATGTCCTCGGATACCCGGGCGGCTGAGCCCGCCCGGCGCGGGCCCGTACGTGCCGGAGCCCGCACTGTTGTCAGGGCTTTGCGCCAGCCCACGCACCCGATGGCCTGCCGGGCGTTGCGGAGATGGGGCCGGTACGTCCTACGCGGCCACCGCCACCCCCACCGGCACCCGTTCCCCCACCGCGCCGATCACCGCCGCCACCGACTCCGCGTCCCAGTCGCCGTACACCTCGATCAGCTGGACCGCGTCCGCGAACTCCGCGGCGACCGCTGCGCCAGACGCCGGGTCCGGTACGGCGACGTACGTCGAGGTGCTGGTGCCCAGGACCCGGACGAACCGGTCCTCGGCCGGGTCGGCGCCCGGCTGGATGTAGAGGAACAGGGCCGCCAGGGGCTCGCCCGCGAACGCGGCCCGCTTGAAGTCGGCCACATCGAGCAGGGACTCGAAGCCGTACATCACGGTCCGCACCCGCGCCCGGCCCCGTACCGCAGCCTCCACCGCGGCCGTCCACACATACCCCGTCGCCCCGCACAACTCGACCGAGGTCACCCCCCGGTCCACATACTCGGCCGCGAGCGCCGCCGCGGTGGCGGGGTCAGGGGCGGTGAGAATGTGGGTGGCGGAACCCTCGGGGCCCGTACGGACCGGAGCCGGGCCGGAACCGCCCCGCTCCCCGGGCTCGTCGGACTCCCCGGACCCCTCGCCCCGGAAGATGATGGCTCTGTCCCCGCTCATGGTTCCGCCTCCTGAATCCGGCCACACCGTCGGTCGAGCCCCATCATGCGTGACCCCGGCCCGCCCGGACCACCCGGACGGAACATCGTCTCCGCCCGGGGGCCGCTCCCACCGGACCACGAGAACCCGCGTCTCCGGCCGGACCGAGGGGTCGTCTTCGAACTCCTCGCTCTCTCCGCGCCCTCGCTCGCCTTCCGGGTGCCGCTCGGCCATGAAGCCCTGTTCCGTGCCCACTTCACCCGGGTCGCCGCACTCGGCGACCGCCGGGGGCGCGGGTCGGCGGTGGTCAGCGCGCGTCCCCCGGGTCGGGGACCGGGTAGGCGGTCACGGCCAGGTCCCGGAACGCCCTCGCCGACAGCGTGAGCCCGAACCGGCGCTCCACAAAGGCCACGCTCTGCTGCCACGCCGTGCCGTACCGGCCGTCCGGGGGCGGGATCCGGGTGGCGCCGTCCGGGGTCAGCAGACCCGCCGCGACGAGATCGGGCACCGGCAGATCGCGCAGCGCGCGCCGGGTTCCGTAGCGGCGGTCCTCCGCCGTCAGCCCGTACCCGTACAGGACGGCGCCGTCGCGCGCGTGGCTGAAGTCGGCGGGCTCGGCCGACGGGTCCGCCCCGGGCGGCTCGTACCGTACGGCCTCACCGCCGTCGCGGGACGCCTCCGCCAGCCGGGCGCGGCCCCGCGCGTCGCCGTACTCGACCGCGAAGGCCCAGCCGTTGTGCTCGCCGACCCGGATCAGCCCGTCCCGGAACCCGCCCGGCCGGTACCACTCGCCCAGCAGCGGCTCCACCTCGTCCTCCACGACCCCTTCCCGTGCCGAGGAGAGATCCGCGCCGAGGCGGGCGGCCAGTCGGACGGGGGAGAGGGGGCGGGCGAACACCAGAGGGGAGTGCAGGCCGTCGGGGTCCTCGGGTCCGGTGCTGCCGCTCACACTCGCCATCACGGGTGGCCAGGGGCGGCATCGGCGCGGTCGGTCTGCCGGAAGAGCGGCTCACCCCGGTGCAGACGCGCGGCGACCCGCGCGTACTCCGGGCGGCCCAGGGTGGGGAGTCTGCCGCGCCGGGCGCGCTCCTCACCGTCCTCGTACACCTCGGGGACGAGGAGATCACGGGCCGCGCGGAGCTGCTTCCGGGTCGGCTCGTAGGCGTCGATCTCCACGCCGAGCGTGCCCCGGCGGTAGTCGGAGAACTTGTCGTCCAGGATCAGGGCCCGCGCATGGACGGCACCGGCGACCTCGAAGGTGAAGTCGTTGTAGTACCCGTAGACCAGACCGTCCGCGCGCAGATCGCCGCCGACGTACAGCGCCCCCGAGGACAGCAGATCCCGCACCACGAGATCACCGAGGACCACGAGCATGCCGAGCCTGGAGACATCGTCGTCCAGAAAGCCGTCGACCGTCAGATCGCCCTCCACGACCAGCGCGATGTCCAGTTCGGTGTCGCCGGGCAGCCGCAGATCACCGGGGTGGTGGCGCCAGCCGTGGTCGTGCCGGAGGAAGTCGGCGATCTGGCCGCCGGTACGGTCCGCCACGCGCGCGGGGTCGGTCAGCGGGCCGAACCCGGCCGGCCAGGTGGACAGGGTCAGCATCAGGCACCGCCGTTCGCAGGGCCGTCCACCGCTTCGGGGTGGAGCCGGGAGTGGAGCCGGGTGAACTCGAAGGGGTACTCCACACAGGATTCCCCGGCGAAGACCTGCACCGCGTGCCGGCGCATCCGGGGACCATAGGTGCGATGGTGGACGAGGTCGCTGTAGGTCTCGTACTCGCCGAGGTCGGCGAGACCGGCGGTGTCGGCCACATAGACATCGAAGCCCGGGTACATCAGCCCCAGATAGGGCATGTCGTCCAGGTCCAGGGCCAGGATCGGGTACTCGCCCTGGTCGTCGGGCTCGGTGACGGCGAGGATCCGGCGGGAGTCGGACCCGCCCGGCAGCAGAAAGCACTCGGGCAGGTGCCCGGACAGCCAGGCGAAGACCTCGCCCCACCAGTCGCCCATCTCGTCGCCGATCAACTCATCGACCGGCCGGGGCGCGAGGTCACCGTCCTCGGTGAACCAGCCGTGCCGCTCCAGCAGACTCATGTCGTACGCCATCCAGGCCCGCAGGCTCGGCGACAGCGGGCGCCCGGAGGGGAACACGGTCCGCGCCAGATCCCCGGCGGGCATCGGCCGCGCGGTGCCGCCCTCCACCCAGGGGACCTCCTGATACGACAGGGCGCTCGCCCCGGGATCGCGGCGCACCGTCTCCGCGACATGCGCTATGACCCGTTCGGTCAGCGGCACTCCGTGCATGGACGCACCTTTCATCGGACTCATCGGACTCATCGGGCCCATCGGCCTCGCCGGGCATATGTGACTCATCGGCTTACCTGCTCATCGGCTCATCGATGTCTTGGGGGTGGGGGGGTCGGCTCAGGGGAGGAAGGGGCCGACCCAGGCCGAGAAGCGGCGCCCGAACTCGGCCTGGGCCGACGCGACGACCGCGTCCGGGTCCCGCGCGGGCGGCAGCCCGAAATTCTGGTCGAGCCAGGCCAGATAGGTGTCGTGCCCGTCGGAGTGCGGGTCGTCCTCGTCGCGGTGGAAGTAGCTGCTGTCCCAGTCGACGCGTATCTCGGCGTCGAAGCCGATGAGCTGGAACAGCTCCCGCAGATGCCGAGCCACCACATGCTGTCCGCCCTCGTCGCCGAAGACCACGATGGGCAGGGTGGCAAGGTCGGGGCGGTCGTCCAGCCGCCACAGCGCGTAGAACGACCCTCCGGCGGTGGCCTGCGCGAAGGGCACCAGCCGCGCTGTGAACTCCGGGTCGTCCGACCAGCCCGCGACCAGCCCGGACATGTCCCCGTACTCCGTGAGCCCGAATCCGTCGCCGAAACCGCCGTAGCCGAGGGAGTCCTGGAGATCCTTGAGCAGATTGAGTTCCGCGACGGGTGAGTAGGGCATGTGGGGCTCCGGAGATGGGGAGGGGCGGGCGGTGCCGGGGCGCGCGATGCGCCACGAGTGACGATGAGGCGAATGCTAGAGGCAGCCACTGACAATGCCCCGGCGGGGCGTTGCTCCGCCCGGACCGGCACTCAGCCGAGGAGCTCGGTGATGGCCCGCCGGGAGGGTGTGCACCTCCATCTGGGTGAGGCGACGGAGCAGACCCAAGCTGGGCGGGTGCTGGACGGACTGGCTCTGCGCGACCGGGCGCACGCCGTCGTGTTCGCCCCCGGTCAGGGCCTGGTGGGACCGGACGGTCGGTGAAGTCGCCGACGAGGGGCGGGTGTTGTGCGATGCCGTAGTGCCCGCCTGAGTACGCGCCCCCTTCTATCACAGCGCACCGTCCGTTTCTCCGGATGGAGTCAATACCCCTGAACCGCCCTACCCCATGTCATCGGAGGTCTACTGTCGGTGAACGCGATCCGCGGACACCCGCGACTCCTGCGATACCTGCCACACCCGCGATACCTGCGACCACCCGCGACTTCCGCGACAGAAAGGTATGGATTCCCGTGCCCTCATCACCCTGCGACCCCGCGTACGCACCGGCCGGCGACGTGGGCGCGGCGCTCATGATGATCGACTCCCAGCTCAAGGCCATCTACGACGGCAAGAGCGGCAGCGACCCCGAACAGCAGGCGCTGGTGGCCCAGGTCACGGCGTCGATGGGGGCCAGGGGAGCCGATGATGTCCTGGACGGTGTGTGCTCGATCATCTATGTCTTTATGAAGTGGCTGCGGATGGCGCACGAGGCCCAGGGCAAGGATGTCATCGAGTATGTGGTGCCCTCGCTTGTCACCTCCATGACGATGATGCGCCGCAGTGTCAGCCCCGAGGCGATCCCCACCATGGCCGGACTGCTCATCGCGGCCGGGACGGGCCTGAGCCCGAGCCTGTGGCGCCGGCAGTACGGCGACTGGACGAAGACGGAGATGACTCCCCTGGAGGCCACGGCCGTTCTGCTGGCCGAGCACATCAACCACCTCACCGACGACCGCGACTTCGCCACCCGCCTGATCACCCAGGCCCTGGCGGACGCGGACGGAGACGGAGACGGGGACGATGACGATGTGTACCGGGACTTCGACGAGGACGAGGAGTAGGACCGAGGGGGGCGGAGAGCGCCGAGGGGGACCTCCTCGTCCTGCGGCGCACCCCCTACTGGCCCGGCAGCCCCTGGGGTGAGGACCCGGCCGAGGGCTGGGCGGAGGTCAACGGCGAGCGGGACGGCGACCGGCATGCCTGGTAGGTGTGGCACGGGCCGGACCGGCCGGGACCTGACCCTGACCCTGACCGCCGACCGCTACGCCCGGGTGTCCGGCGACGGCCACCGCCCTCCCGGCCGACCGGCGCTTCTTCGCCGAGCTCACGGACACCCCCTTCGGCGAACCGGCCCTGGAGAGCACCGGCACCGGGCCCCGCACGGCGGAACTGACCATCACCGCACCGGGCGCCCACGCCCACCTGGTGCACACCCTCACCCCGGCCCCCGGTGTCCGCTTCGACCGCAACCATCTCGACCTACGGGCCGCTGACATGGCGAGGACCGGGGTCACGGGTATGCCGGAGGGCGTCGTCGACCCCGCCGCCATCGAGGTCCGGGCCTGACAGCCGGCGAAGCGACAGGTGTACCTGGGGGCGCGGCGCCACCTCAGCTCCCCGCCCCCGCCCTCGCCCCCAACCCGGTGCCACCCCACCTCCCCGGACGGCGAGATCCGCGTCGTGGACGGCGACGACCGGGGCCTCCTCGCCGGTGCCACCGGCCATCACACCGGCCCGGAGTGGCCGGATCCGGGCTCGTCCACGGCCCCGTCGATCTACAGTGACAGGACCAGTACTGTCGGTGTACGTCCTATCAGTTGACCAGTGAGGTACTCGCGAACCATGGCGACCGAAACGTTTGAGTTCCAGGTGGAGGCACGTCAGCTCCTCCATCTGATGATCCACTCCATCTACTCGAACAAGGATGTCTTCCTGCGGGAGCTGGTCTCCAACGCGTCCGACGCCCTGGACAAGCTACGGCTCGCGGCCCTGCGCGACGACAGCCTCGGCGCCGACATCTCCGACCTCCACATCGAACTCGACCTCGACCGCGACGCCCGCACCCTCACCGTGCGGGACAACGGCATCGGCATGTCGTACGAGGAGGTCACCCGGCTCATCGGGACCATCGCCCACTCCGGCACCGCCGCGTTCCTCAAGGAGCTGCGGGAGGCGCAGGACGCGGCGGGCGCCGACGGGCTGATCGGCCAGTTCGGCGTCGGCTTCTACTCGTCGTTCATGGTGGCCGACGAGGTCACCCTCCTCACCCGCAAGGCCGGTGAGACCAAGGGCACCCGCTGGACGTCCCGGGGGGAGGGCACGTACACCCTGGAGGCCGTGGACGAGGCGCCGCAGGGCACCTCGGTGACCCTGCATGTCAAGCCGGCCGATCCCGAGGACCAGTTGGGCGACTTCACCGAGCCCTGGAAGGTCCGGGAGACCATCAAGCGCTACTCGGACTTCATCACCTGGCCGATCCGGCTCGTCCCGCCCCGGCCGGAGGGCGGCGCGGAGCCGGAGAGCGAGCCCGGGACCGAGTCCGAGTCCGAGTCCGGATCCGAGTCCGAGTCCGGATCCGAGTCCGGGACCGAGCCGCGGTCCGAGCCCGTCGCGGAGACCCTCAACTCGATGAAGGCGCTGTGGGCCCGCCCGCGCGGCGAGGTGTCGGACGACGAGTACCACGAGCTGTACAAGCACATCAGCCACGACTGGCGCGAACCCCTGGAGACCGTCCGCCTTCAGGCCGAGGGCACCTTCGAGTACCAGGCGCTCCTCTACATCCCCTCCCACGCCCCGCACGACCTGTTCACCCAGGGCCACCAGCGCGGCGTCCAGCTCTATGTGAAGCGCGTCTTCATCATGGACGACTGCGAGGAACTGCTCCCGCCCTACCTCCGGTTCGTCAAGGGCGTGGTCGACGCCCAGGACCTCTCGCTGAACGTCTCCCGCGAGATCCTCCAGCAGGACCGCCACATCCTGATGATGCAGCGGCGCCTGACGAAGAAGATCCTCTCCACGGTGAAGGACCTGCGGACCTCGGCGCCCGACCGGTACGCCGCCTTCTGGCGGGAGTTCGGCGCGGTCCTCAAGGAGGGCCTGATCACCGACTCCGGCAACCGTGACGCCCTCCTCGCCGCGTCCTCCTTCGCCACCACCCACGACCCCGAGGAGCCCACCTCGCTCGCCGCCTACGCGGAGCGGATGCAGGAGGGCCAGACCGACATCTACTACCTCACCGGCGACTCCCGCACCGCCCTGGAGAACAGCCCCCACATGGAGGCGTTCCGCGCCAAGGGCATCGAGGTGCTCCTCCTCACCGACCCGGTCGACGAGGTATGGGTCGACGCGGTGGGGGAGTACGACGGCAAGGGGCTCCGCTCGGTCGCCAAGGGCGAGATCGACCTCGGCACGGGCGAGGACGGCGAGGCGGCCGACGAGGGCAAGGAGAAGCGCGACGAGGAGTACGCGGCGCTGCTCACCTGGATGACCGGGCGGCTCGCCGAGGAGGTCAAGGAGGTCCGCCTCTCCACCCGCCTCACCGTCTCCCCGGCCTGCGTGGTCTCCGAGTCGGACGGGATGACGCCCGCTCTGGAGAACCTGTACCGGTCCATGGGCCAGGACATCCCCACCGCCAAGCGCATCCTGGAGCTGAACCCCGGTCACCCCCTGGTGAAGTCCCTCAACGACGCCCACACCCAGCGCCCCGAGGACCCCGCCCTCCCCGAGACCGCGGAACTCCTCCACACCCTCGCCGTCCTCGCGGAGGGCGGCCGGCCGGCCGAGCCCGCCCGCTTCGTGAAACTGATCGCGGACCGGCTCGAACGCACCCTGTAGCCCCGGCACCACGGGCGTCTTTCCCTCGTCCTTCTCCCGTCTTTCCCCCGGTTTTCGCCGCCCCGCGCCAGGCTCGCTCCCGGAAACCGGATGGCGAAGACCTGGGAGGACGAGTGGAACGGACCCCCGACCGGAGGCGTCCGCTGCGCGGCGCCGCCGTGACCGGCCTGGTCACCGGCGTCGCCGCGGCGGGCGCACTGCTCCCCGCACCGGCCGCGGCCGTCGTCGCGCGCCGCCGCGACGACCGGGTGCTGAGGGTCGCGAACGCGGCGATGGACGCCTTCGACAACGGCTGGCGCACGGGCGACTGGCAGCCGTTCCTGGCGCTGCTGACGGACGACTTCAGCTTCTGGTTCCCCGACCACCCGGCCCGCGGCCGGTTCGAGGGAACCACCGGCAGACGGACCGTCGCCGACTGGACCGCCTTCCACGCGGCCCACGGCAACCACGTCTCCGGCACCCGCCGCCGCGCCACCCCGGCCGGCGACCGGGTCTTCTACGAGTACGAGTCCGTCGGCACCTCGGTCGGCACCGCCGCGTACCGCAACTGGGAACTGATCGTGGTGACCGTACGCGGCGAACGGCTCAGCGCCCTGCACGAGTACTGGGGCGACGCCCGCCCGGTCGCCGGGGGAGCGTCGGGCGCCCCCTGACCGGGGCTACTCCTCGGGTTCTTCCGCCGGCGGCACGATGTAGTCGTTCCAGGCCGGTGGCGGGAGCGTGAAGGTCGCCGCGCAGGTGAACACCTCACGGAAGAACGCGGGGTCGGTGAGGGCGTCGTAGTGCCCCTCCTCGGTGAAGCGCTGTTCCGGGAGGTGTCCCCGCGCGCGGCGGCCGATGCGGGCGGCCTCCTTGTCGCCGGGGGCGCCGAGTTCGCCGGACAGCCGGAAGTCGAAGGGCCGGGTGGTGCCGTCGAGCCGGAGATACAGGTCGAACTGGCAGTCGCCGTCGGTCTCCGTGTTCCGCAGGAACGCGGTGAAGCGCCAGCCGCCGTCGCTGCGGACGGTGAGCCGGGCCTCGGAGCAGTACAGCGGGAGGCGGGTGCCGACGGTGCTGTAGACCCAGATCTCCCGGCCGAGGGTGAAGATCCGTTCGTCGCCGGGCGGGATCTCGCCGTCCGGCAGCGGTACGGCGGCCGGGGGCAGCAGGAACCAGTCGTGCCAGTCGCCGTCGACGTACCAGGCCGCGGTTCGTTTCCCGGCCCGGTCCACGCCGAAGACCTCCATGTGGTGGTCGTCGCGGGACAGTGTCGACAGATGGGCCGGTCCGGCGAACGGCTGCTCGGCGCGGACCCGGAACCAGTCGTGCCAGTTCTCCGAGTCCCAGTAGTTCCCCCAGGTCTGGCCGTCCCGGTCGACCGTATAGACCTCCAGGTGGTCCTCGTGCCGGGAGAGCGCGGCGATCGGCGACCCGGCCTCGTAGGCGCGGCCCCCGAGGGTGTACCACTCGTGCCAGTCATGGCCGTCCCACCAGGTGCCCCGCACCAGGCCGTCCGTGCCGATGCCCCAGATCTCCAGATGCTCCTCGTGCCGGGAGTGGGCCGCGAGCGGTGATCCGGGCGGGAACTCGTACGTCCCGATCCGCTTCCACTCGCCCCACTCGCCGCCCCACGCGGCGGCCCGCAGCCGACGGTCCCCGTCGACGGCGTAGACCTCCATGTGGTCGTCGTTGCGGGACAGCGCGACGAGATGCCCGCCCGCCGGGAAGACCTGGCCGGGGATCTCGTACCAGCCCCGCCACTCGCCGTGCCACCAGTTGCCCCAGACCCGGCCGTCGCGGTCGACGCCCCACACCTCCATGTAGTCGTCGTTGCGGGCCACGGCGGTCAGCGGTGCCCCGGCCGGGAAGACGGGGCCGGGCAGGGCGAACCAGCCCTTCCACTCCCCGTTCCACCAGGTGGACCACACCTGTCCCTCGCCGTCGACGGCGAAGACGTCCATGATGTCGTCGTTGCGGGAGAGGGCGGCCACATGGGCGCCGGGCGGGAAGAGATGCCCGGCCAGCAGAAAACTGCCGTCCCAGGCGCCCTGCCACCACCAGGACGTCCACATCCGCCCCTCGGTGTCGACGGCGAAGAGCTCCATGTGCCCGCCGGTGCGCGACAGCGTGGCCGTCGGGGCGCCGGGCGGGAACGACGCCTCCACGGTGTAGGGCGGCGGGACCGTGTACGCGAAGGGCTGCCGGGTGGCCAGGACGGTACCGATCCGGTCCAGGTTCTGGCGGGCCCAGGTGAAGCCCGCGCGGTTGCCCAGCGACTGATACAGCGTCACCGACTCCCGGGCGGGCACCACGGCCTCCTCCGGCGCCCCCGCCGCCAGCAACTGCGATCCCAGCACGACCAGGGCACCGGCCAGCGCCGGACGGTCCTGGGCGGCCCGGTGGATACCGGCCTCCTCCTCCGTCTCCCGCGCGGCCTCCCGGTACCGCCCGGCCGTCTGGTACCGGCGCGCGAGGTTCTGGAGGGCCCAGGCGATCCCGCCCGCCCCGCCGAGCCGCCGGTACACGGCGGTGCCCTCCAGGGCGGCGCCGAGGGCCTCGTCCAGCCGTCCGGCGGCCTCCAGCTGCGACCCGAGCGTGACGAGCGCGTGCGCGAGCCCCGCCAGGTCACCCGCCGCCCGCTGGAGGGCGACCCGCTCGCCGGTGGCCTCGACGGCCTCCGCGAACCGCCCCGCCGCGGTGCAGCGCCCGCCCAGATTCTCCAGGGCCCAGGACAGCCCCTCACGATTGCCGAGCGCCCGGTACAGCCCGGCCCCCTCCCGCGCCGCCGCGACCGCCTCGTCCAGCCGTCCGGCCTTCTGCAACTCCGCCGACAGGACGATCAGCGCGTGGGCCAGCTCCGGTTCGTCCCCCCTCTCCCGGCAGACCCGAACCCGCTCCTGAGCCTCTTCCAACGCACCGCTGATACCTGCCACGCCCTCGACCCTTCCCTTCCGGCGCGGTCGTGGAACCGGTGGGGGGTGGCGGTGCCACTTGGGGGTGACGCGGCGGGTGCGGTCGCACCGGCCGGGAGCCGTCAGGGTGCCGACCCGCCCGGAGACAGCCGGTGCCAGGTGTGGTGGCAGGCGCCCTTGCAGCGCGTCTCCCTGCGGCGGGTGTCCGCGACGGCGAACACACAGACCAGGACGCGGAACGCTGTCACATGCTCGTCGGCGGGGAGACCCGCGAACCCGTAGCGGGGCGGGTCCAGACAGATCATCACCGAGGGGTTCGCCGTGGGCTTGACCCCGGAGAGCGCGACCCCCGCCCGCCCGTCCGCGGCCGTGACGCCCGCCTGCATCGCGTACCCGGCGACCTCCTGGAGCACCATCTTCCGGTACGGGAGGGAGAGCCCGGTGAACCAGGCCGTCCCTTCGCCCGGTGTGCGGAGCCGCTGGGCGATCTCGTTGACGATCCGCTCGATCTCACGCCGGAAGCCGGAGTCGTCCCAGGGGTTCGGTTCGGTCATCGCCCGATGATTCCACGCCGCGGTCTCTTCCGGTCCGGGGACGGCCCCGCCCGTTGGCGCGAGCGCGGTCGTGAGGCCGGTGTGTCTCACGACCGCGTCGCTCAGCCGCCGATCCGGTCGATCACCGGTGTGCTGCACTCGTCGTTGCCCAGGCCGGGCCCCGTGGTGCACACCCAGAGGGTGATGGTTCCGTCCTCGCGCATGTCGTAGTTGCAGGTCCGCGACACCTGCGGGGTGGTCACACTGCACGACCCCGAGCGGCCGTAGTTCGTGTACCACTCGACCGAGCTGGTCCGGCCCTCGTAGTGCTCGACCCAGACCTTGTCGCCGTAGCTGATGAATCCGCCGTAGGCGTAGCCGTTGCCGACCACGGCGTCGGCGTGCGCCGAGGTCGAGAACCACAGGACGGTCGCGGCGGCGCCGACGGCGGCCACCGCGAAGCGGGAGACGGTACGCATGGGAACCCCTTCTTTCACTGGGAGTCGGTGGTGTGCGGGATCAGGCGTAGGTGATGTCGGACGCGCAGCGGGCACCGCTCTCGCCCGGGTAGGTCTTGCCGAGGCACACCCACACCCGGACCCAGGCGACATCGGAGTCGGTCGACTCCCAGGTGATGACCTGCCCACCGGAGGTGGAGGTGTCGTCGGTGGCGAGCGGCCCGTAGAAGAAGCCGGGGGTGGTCACATAGGCGCGGGCGGCGACTCCGTCGGCCTGGTGGTCCTGGACGTAGTTGAAGTACGCGTCGTTGAAGTCGGCGCTGGCGCTGTAGATACAGGCCGTCGCCTGGACGTGTCCGCCGTTGAGGCCGGCCGCGTTCCGGACCGTGGCGGACAGGGTCTCGCAGCCTGCCGCCCGCGCCGAGGCGGGCAGGGCCACGCCGAGGGCGGTGAAGGCCACCGTGGCGGCGCACACGGCGGAGAGGGCACCGCGGGCGCGGCGCGGGATACGGGCGGTCATGACAGGGTTCCCCCAAGAAGGTGAGGCGGTCCGGGAGGACCGGCGTGCCGGTGGCGGCGGTGGACCGGGCCCGGCGGTGGTGTGGTGGCCGGTGTCTCCGAGCAGGGCTACTCCCCTGAGGTGCCGGGTCCGTGCTGCCCCCGAACTGGGCCACCCCCCTGAGGTGCCGGGTCCGTGCTGCCCCCCGAGCAGGGCCGCCCCCTGAGATGCCGGGTCCGTGCTGCTCTCACCGTCGCGGAGCCGGTGTCGGTAAACCTCTGGAAAAGCTTGAATCCGCCTAGGTCCGCAGGTCGGTGGCGTTCAGAGTGGGACGTGCGGGGGACGCAGGGGGTGTCGTCGGGTGACACAGGGGGTGGGATGGCCACGCGCTTCGGGATCCTGGGGACCATCGAGGTGCGGCGGCACGGCATCCCCGTCGACGTGGGGCACGCGATGCAGCGGCGGGTGCTGGGGGCGCTGCTGGTCGACGCGGAGCAGGGGGTGTCCGCCGACACGCTGGTGGAGCGGGTGTGGGGGGACACCGACCTGGCGAACGGCCGCCGGACCCTGTACGGGTACCTCTCCCGGCTGCGGCACGCCCTCGCGGCCGAGGGCACGGCCCTCACCCGGGAGCGGGGCGGCGGCTACCGGCTCGCGGTGGAGCCCTCGGCGGTGGACGCGCACCGCTTCCGGGCGCTCGCGGACCGGGCGCGGCAGGCGGGCGGCGACGCACAGGCGGAGGAGCTGTGGCGGGAGGCGCTGGCGCTGTGGCGGGGCAGCGCCTTCACCGGCGTGGACACCCCGTGGTTCAACGCGCAGCGCCACCTCCTCGACGGCGAGCGGCTGGCCGCCCAGCTGGAGCTGGCCGATGTGCGGCTGCGCCTGGGCCGGCACGACGGGATGGTGAGCGAACTGGCCGACCGGGCCCGGTCGTATCCGCTCGACGAACGGGTGGCCGGGCAGCTGATCCTGGCCCTGTACCGGTGCGGACGCCAGGCCGAGGCGCTGGAGGTGTACGAGCGCGCCCGGCGGCGGCTCGCGCACGAACTCGGTGTCGACCCCGGCGCGGCGCTGCGGCGGCTGCACGGACGGATCCTCGCCGGTGATCCCGAACCGGCCGCGGCCCCCCGACCGGCCGCCCGGAGCGGCCCGGCGGCCGGTCCGCCCATGGTGCGCCAGCTGATCCCCCGGCTCCTCCCGGCGGACCGGTCCGTCTTCGTCGGCCGGGAGAGCGAGACGGACGAGGCCCGGCGGCTGCTCGGCACCGACGACCGGCCCGGTCCGCCGACCCTGCTGGTCACCGGCGCCGCCGGAGTGGGCAAGACGGCCTTCGCCGTCCGCACCGGGCATCTGCTGGCCGCCCGCTTCCCGGACGGCCAGCTCCACGCGGATCTGCGGGGCTTCGGCGACGAACCGGCCGACCCCTTCACGGTCCTCGGCACCTTCCTCCGCGCCCTCGGCATCCCCGGCGGCGCCGTGCCCGCGGAGCTGACGGAACGGGTCCACCTCTACCGCACCCTCCTCGCGGGCCAGCGCACCCTGGTCGTCCTGGACAACGCCGCCGGTGTCGGACAGGTCAGCGACCTCCTGCCCACCGGGGTGCGCTGCGCCGCCATCGTCACGAGCCGGACGACCATGGCGGAACTCGGCTGCCACCGCCTGCCCCTGGGCGTACTGGACTCCGGGACGGGGCTCGCACTGCTGCGGGAGATGCTCGGCCGGGACCGGACCGACGCGGAGTCGGGCCCGGCCCGCGCCATCGTGGACACCTGCGGCGGCCTCCCGCTCGCGGTATGGGTCGCCGGTGCGCGGCTGGCCGCCCGGCCGGGCTGGCCCCTGGCCAAGGTGGCGCGCGCCCTCGCCGACGAACAGCGCAAGCTGGACGAACTGGCCGTCGGCCATATCGCCGTACGGGCCAGTCTCGAACTCACCTACCAGCAGATGAGCGCGGCGACCCGGCACGGACTGCGGATGACCGCCCTGCTGCCCGGACCGGGCTTCGCCGCCTGGGCGCTGGCCGCGCTGCTGGACACCGGGCTCGCCCAGGCGGAGGCGGTCCTCGACGACCTGGTCGAGGTGCATCTCGTGCAGATCGGCCCGGCGGACACCTCCGGCATCCGCTATCAACTCCACGACCTGGTACGGCTGTTCGGCCGGGAGCGGGCCGAACAGGACGTCCCGGAAGAGGAGCGCGCCGCCGCCCTCACCCGGCTGCTCAGCGCGAGTCTGCACCTCGCCGACCTGGCCGGGGACGCCCTCAGCGTCGACTTCCAGGGCATCTCACAACGGGACCTGGCCCCCTGGCAGCTCCCCGCGACCGAGGCGGCCCAGTTGCTCGCCGACCCGTTGGCCTGGTTCACCGAGGAACGCCGGTTCCTGATCGATGTGGCGGAGCAGGCGCTCGACGCGGCGGAGAGCGTCGCACCCGCCGCCGGACTGGCCACCGCCCTCACGACCCTCTTCCAGGTCGGCAGTCACTTCGACGACTGGGAGCGGCTCCAGAACCGGGCCCTCAAAGCGGCCCTGAGCGGCGGCGACCGTCACAGCGCCGCGAAGGTCCACCGCTGCCTCGGCGAACTCACCACCATCCTCGACCGCTACCCGGAGGCGCTGGACCACTTCGAGCAGGCCCTCCGGCACGCCGAGGGCCAGGGACCCGCCTACCGGGCCGGTGCCACGGCGGGGCTCGCCTATGTGCACCGGCTCCTCGGCCAGTACACCCTGGCCGTGCGCCACTTCGAGGAGGCCGCCCGGCTCGCCGAGTCGGCGGGCAATGCCAACTGCGTCGTCTACGCGACCAACGGCCTCGGGGTCATCGACCTGGAGCAGGGACGGGTCGAGGCCGCCGTCGCACGGTTCACGATCTGTCTGCGGGTCAGCCGGGTCGCGGGCTACCGGCCGGGGGAGGCCCAGGCGCTGCGCTGTCTGGGCCAGAGCCATCGGGCACGCGGCGCCTACCCGGCCGCCGCCGACGCCTACCGCCGGGCCGCCGCCATCAGCGACGACCTCGGCGACCGGCTCAGCGCCACCCACGCCACCTGCTGGCTCGGGGACGTCCTGGTCCGGCAGGGCGAACACCGGGAGGGACGCCGTCTGCTCGCCCGGAGTCTGTGGACCTACCGGGCGTTCGGCAACCTCTGGGGCGAGGCCGCGACCCTGTACGCCCTCGCGGAGGCCCACCTCGCGGTGGGCCGTCCGGGACCCGCCCGCCGACGCGCCGAGGCCGCCGTACTACTCTGGCGGCAGATCGGCTCCAGCACCTGGCTGGCCGTGGGCCTCGACACCCTGGCCGGGGCCCACGCCCTGGCGGGCGACCACCCGGCTGCGGACCGCGCCCGCGCGGAGGCGGAGCGGTTGCGGTCGGGGTGAGCTGCACCGGGCCCGGTGCAGCTCACCCCGGTCAGCGGGCCGCCCGGCTCACTTCACCTCGGTCAGCAGCCCCGTCTCCACATCGAAGACGAACCCCCGCACATACTGCTTGTGCGGGACGAACGGGTCCGCCTCGATACGGCGGATCGACTGGCGGACGTCGTCCTCCAGATCGGCGAAGGCTTCCGGGGACCACGGCGGGCGGATTCCCGTCTCCTTCTCGATGTCCCGCTTCAGATCGTCGTCCCGGAAGGTCTGCATCCCGCAGTCGGTGTGGTGGATGAGCATGATCCGGCGGGTGCCCAGCAGCCGCTGGCTGATCACCAGGGACCGCAGCGCGTCCTCCGTCACCGCCCCGCCCGCGTTGCGGATGACATGGGCGTCGCCCTCCCTCAGACCCAGCATCGAGAAAATGTCGAGCCGGGCGTCCATGCACGCGACGACCGCCAGCTTCCGTGCCGGGGGCAGTGCCAGGGCACCGCCGAAATCGGCGGCGTACGCCGTGTTGTTGACCAGTGACTCGTCCACGACCGACATCGTGTGACCTCCCGTTCCGGACCGGCGCACCCTGCGCCGTCCGGGGGTGAAGCTATCGGTACCGGCTACCGAGAGTGATCGCGAACACGCGGGCCGTGGCGCGGACGACGGGGGAAATCCCCTGCGTGGCCGTGGGTCCCGCGCCGCCCAACGGGCTCACGAGGTCCACTCGTTCGGTGTCAGTTCCTCGGGACGCGGCGGTGCGAGCGAGGGCCGGACCGTCGACGGGACGATGTCGATGGCCGCGTCGCAGGGCGTGGCCTCCATGGTGCCGTCGGTGCCCGCCAGCGTGATCTGCGTCCAGCCGCGCCGTTCATGGGCGAGGGCGGCCGTGCACACCACCTGCCGCAGGGCCGTGCCGTCGAGCGCGTCGAGGGCGAGCGGCAGCCGGACCGTCAGCGCGAACTCGCCGTCCACCGACACCCGTACCGGCCGATCGGGCGGGAGCCGCAGCGGCGTGCTGGTCAGGCCGGTCGCGCGCTCCTCCGGGGTCGGACCCTCGAACAGCGCCTCGACGGCCTCCGCCACCAGCACCGGCGGCTTCGGCGGCAGTTCGCCCCAGGTCCGGGCCCGGAACACCGGGACCAGCCGGCCACTGGGGGAGCGGAGGAACACCATGCTCCAGTTCTCGGGGGCGAGGGGCAGACCGATCACCGCCGGATCGCCCGCCTCCACCGGGTCGGTCGCGCTGATCCCGCACCCGGTGAGCAGCGCCCCGGCCACCACCGCGGCTCCGGCCCGCCGCGCCGCCAGCGGTACCCGCCCGCGCGCGTCCGCGCTCACGCCCCCCGCTCCTTCCGCCGTCTCCGCCCGGCAGCCCCCGTCGCCTCGTCCGCCGGGCCCTGGGATTCCGCCAGGGGCAGCGTCACCGTGAACACCGCGCCCGGTCCGTCACCGCGGTTCGCGGCGTCGATGGTCCCGCCGTGCAGCCGTACGTTCTCCGCCGTGATCGCCAGGCCCAGACCGCTGCCCGCGGAGCGGGTGCGGGCCGGGTCCGCCTTGAAGAAGCGGTCGAAGACATAGGGCAGGACCTCCGGGCGGATCCCCGGACCGCTGTCCATGACCTCCGCGCACAGCCGTCCCGCACCGTCCCGCCCGGCCGGGTCGCGGCGCAGCCGCACCGTCACCGGGGCGGCGCCGTGGCGCAGCGCGTTGCCGACCAGGTTGGCGATCACCACATCGAAGCGGCGCGGGTCCAGACGGGCCCGGATGCCGTCGGCGAGGTCGGTGCGGACCCGGTCGCTCCAGTGCCGCCCGGCCAGCGTCCGGCGGATGGTCTCGGCGACATCGACCTCGTCCGTGTTCAGCTCGGCGGCCCGCGCGTCGAACCGGGAGATCTCCATCAGATCCTCCACCAGCACCGCGAGCCGCCCCGTCTCCGTGCTGATCAGCCGGACCGCCCGCGCGGTGTCCGGGTCGAGCCCGGCCGCGTCCTCGTCCAGCAGCTCGGTGACCGCGAGCATGCCCGCCAGCGGGGTGCGCAGCTCATGGGAGACATCGGAGGCGAACCGGCGGGCCCGGGTCTCCGCCTCCCGCAACTCCGTCACCGACCGCTCCAGCGCCGCCGCCGACTCATTGAACGTCCCCGCCAGATCGGCGAGTTCGTCCCGCCCCTTCACCGGGATCCGGGTGTCCAGCCGCCCGCTGCCCATGCTGAGCGCCGCCCCGCGCAGCTCACGCACCGGGCGCAGCACACTGCGGGCCGCCAGCAGCGCCGGTACCAGCGCGATCGCCAGGCCCGGCAGCGCCCCGTTGCGGGCGGCCGTGACCAGCGCGTCGATCTGCATCTGCTCCTCGTCCAGCGGCAGGACGGCGTACATCACCAGACCGGTGTCGATCTCGCTGTGCTCGACCAGCCCGATCACCACGGGCATCCCGACCACCAGATAGGGCCGCCCGTCCTTGACGACCCGCTGGAAGCTGCCGTGCGGATGGCTCACCGCCCGGCGCCGCAGCTCATCGGTGACGACCGTCGACACCGGACTCGTCCCCGACGAGACCCGTACGCTCGTGCCGTACTCGGCGAAGACATAAAGGGTGCGTGGCTTGCCCAGCTTGGCGAGGGAGCGGACGGCGCTCTGGAGTCCGGCCCGTTCGATCGGCACCTGCACGGTGTACTGGCGGATCTGGTCGCGGAACGACGACACCGCCGTGTCCTGGGTCGCCTGGAGCACCGAGTTGCGGGCCTCGCGGTAGGTGAGGGCGGCCGTGGACACCGCGGTGACCAGCGCCACCAGCAGGAACGCGAAGACCAGCCGGGTCCGCAGCCCGATGCGGGTCCGCCGGGCCCGCCCCCGCCGCCGGCCCACCGCTCCCCGCCGCCCGGCCGGTCCCCGCCGCTCCACCGCGCCCCGCCGCCCCGCCGGTCCCCACCTCCCCACGGCCACCCGCGTCACAGCGGCCCGAACCGGTAACCGAATCCGCGCAGCGTCTGGATGTAACGCGGCACGCCCGGCTGGTCCTCGATCTTGTTCCGCAGCCGCCGCACACACGCGTCCACCAGCCGGGCGTCCCCGTGGTAGCTGTGCTCCCACACATGCTCCAGCAACTGCTGACGGCTGAACACCTGCTCCGGCGCCGCACTCAGATGCAGCAGCAGCTTCAACTCCGACGGCGCCAGCGCCAGCACCCGCCCCGCCTTGGTGACGGTCAGGCCCCCGCGGTCCAGGACCAGTTCGCCGTGCCGCTCCACCACGGGCCGCTCGGCGCCCGGCGCGTCCATCCGGCGCAGCACCGCCCGGATCCGCGCCTCGATCACCTCCGTACGGGCCGGTTTGACGATGTAGTCGTCGGCGCCCGCCTCCAGACCGATGACCACGTCGAAGTCGTCGCCGCGCGCGGTGAGCATGATGATCGGGAGCTGCCCGGCCTCCCGGACCCGGCGGCACACCTCCACCCCGTTGACCCCGGGCAGCATCAGGTCCAGCAGCACCAGATCGGGCCGGAACTCCGGCAGCGCGGCGAGCCCCTCCTCACCGCTCGCCACGGCCGCCACCTCATGACCGCGTCGGCGCAGCCCCAGCTCCACCCCCTCGCGCACGGACGGATCGTCCTCGATGAGCAGTACGCGTGGCACGGCGGCCTCCCCCTTCACTTGATCGGTATGTCGTGCGCGGGTCCGTCCTCCGGCCGTGTTCAGCCGGGCGCGGGCCGCCTCTTGATCCTGCGTACGGCGCCGGAGACCGCGGCGTCCAGTTCGGTCAGGCGCAGCGGCCGGGCCAGGGCCACGAAGACCGCGCCGACCACGAGGGCGCCCGCGCCCGCCGCCCCCACGGCGCCCGCCGCACCGCTCGCCCGGGTGGCCCACAGGCCCAGGCCCGCCGCCGGTACCGCCGCCAGCAGCAGCCGCGCGATCGTCCCCGCCGACGCCGAGCGCCACAGCGGCTCACGGCGGTGGCGGGGCCCGGCCCGCCGGGAGTGCCGGGCACGCCCGCCCGGAACCGCCCGGGACGGCGGCGGCAGCAGCCTCCGGCGCAGCGCCGACGCCGTCACCACCCAGCCCACCAGCAGCGCCACCGAGTACGCCCCCGCCATCCCGGTCACCGCCCACCGCACCGGCAGCAGCACATACGAGGCCACCGCCAGCCCGGCGTTCAGCACGACGATCACCAGATTCAGCAGAAACGGCGTCCGGGTGTCACCCAGCGCGTAGAACGCCCGGGAGAGCACATACTGCCCCGAGAAGGCCACCAGCCCCGGCGCGAACGCCATCAGGATGCCCGCCATCAGGGCCACATCGTCCGCACCGGTCCGGCCGTACCCGTACACCAGCGCCATCAGCGGCTGCGCCACCGCCAGCAGGACACAGGCCGCGGGCACGATCATCGAGGAACTGGTCCGCAGCGCCGACGACACATCGCGGCGGACCGCCATCGGATCGTCATCGGCCGCGGCCCGGCTCATCCGCGGCAGCAGCGCGGTCATCAGGGAGACGGTGACGATGCCGTGCGGCACCGCCCACAGCGTGTACGCGTTGGTGTACGCGCTGAAGCCCGCCCCGCCGTCGATACCCAGCCGCGCCGCCCGCTCACCGGCCATGGTCGCCAGCCGGGTGACGACCCAGTACGCCGCCTGGTTGGACAGCACCATCAGCACCAGCCAGCCCGCCGCCCGCAGCGGCCGGGTCAGCCCGCTGCCGCGCCAGTCGAACCGGGGCCACCAGGAGAACCCCGCCCGCCGCAGCGACGGCACCAGCGCCAGCGCCTGCACCGCGATCCCGGCGGTGGTGCCCCACCCCAGCAGCGCCCGCTCCCCGGCGCTCAGCGCGCCCCCGTCACCGACCGCGAGATACAGCCCGAACACCGCGATGACGACGACATTGTTGAGGACCGGCGTCCACATCATCGCCCCGAACCGGCCCCGCGCGTTCAGCACCTGGCCGAGCACGGTGAACAGCCCCAGGAAGAAGATCTGCGGCAGGCAGTACCGGGCGAACGCGACGGTCAGCTCCGCCTGCGCCCCGCTGTAACCGGTGTACACGGCGATGATCTGCGGCGCCGCCGCGACCGCCGCCCCGGTCAGCGCCAGCAGCGCCACCGCGCACACCGTCAGCAGCCGCTGTGTGTACGCCTCGCCGCCGTCCGCGTGCTCCTTCGCGGCCCGCACCAGCTCCGGCACGAACACCGCGTTGAGCGCGCCGCCGACCAGGAGCATGTAGACCACGGTCGGGAGGGCGTTGGCGACCGCGTAGCCGTCGGCGGTCAGCCCGATGCCGAGGGCCGCCGCCACGATCGCCGACCGGGCGAAACCAGTGGCGCGGGACACCAGGGACCCGGCGGCCATGAGCATGCCGCTCCGGGCGACGGAGGGTGACTTCGACGGGGGCTGACCCAGCTGACGTTGCTGGGGCGGCCCGGATGACTGCGGGGGTACGGATGACTTCGGCGGTGCGGGCGAGGGGGGCTCCGGGGGGCGCGCCGGGTCCGCCGGGCCCTGCGGTGGACGGGGTCGTTCGGGCCGTCGTCTCCGACCGGTCGGTGCCACCGCGGGTACCTGGCTCACCGGCGGGCCAGGTAGGCCCGGAAGGCGCGGTAGAGCGCCTGGTTGGTGGTCCCGCCCAACGGTCTCTCCCATTCCCCCAGCGTCTCCACGACGCTCCCCCCGGTGCCGAGCTTCCAGCGCAGAAGCCCGTACGAGCGGTCCGCGGGGTCGAGTGTGGAGGGTACCCCGCGCATGTCGTACACCTGTGCGCCGGACGCCTGGGCGTCCAGCAGCATCCGCCACTGCAACGCGTTGGACGGTCGCACCTCGCGCCGGTGATCGGCCGAGGCGCCCGTCTGGTACCAGACGCGCCGGCCCACCGTCACCATGGTGTGCGCGGCGAGGATCTCGCCCCGGTGCCGGGCCAGATACAGCTTCATCCGGCCGGGCTCCTCCGCGTTGAGCGCCGCGTACTGACGCTGGTAGTACGCCAGGGAGCGGCCCAGCCGGAACCCGTCCCGGCGCTCGGTGATCTCCAGCAGCCGGAAGAACTCGGGCAGCTCGGCCGCGCTGCCGACGACCACCTCGACGCCCTCCTTGCGGGCCCGCCGCACATTGCGCCGCCACTCCTGGTTCAGCCCGCCCCACAGCTCCTCGCCGCCCCGCCCGGACAACGGCACCTGGAACACATGACGCGGCTGGGCGTCACCCCCGCCCTCCGTCTCCCCCTCGCCGCTGCCGCAGCGCCGCCAGCCGCGCGCGTGCAGCCGGTCGGAGACGGCGGCGCCCAGCGGGTCGACCGCGCAGTCCAGCACATCGGCCAGTCGGCGCCCCGGCCCCGCCGCCGACTTCAGCACCCGCGCGGGCCAGCTCCGGTACGGGGGCGTGGGACCGATCCGCACCGCGAAGGCGCCCGCCTCGCGCAGCCGGGCCAGCAGGGGATCGAGCCAGGTGTCGATGCCGGGGTCGGACCAGTCGGCCACGGGTCCCTCCGGCAGATAGGCGAAGTACCGCCGGGTGCCGGGGAACTGGCGCAGCAGCGCCAGCGCCACACCGGTCAGTCCCGGTGCCCCCGCCGCCGGGTCCGGTCCCCAGCCCAGCAGCAACGGCCGCCATCCCCGCTTGACCTCGGCCCAGGAAGGGCACTGGAGGAAACCGGCGCCGAGCGCGGCGCCGCGCGGGGACGCGAGGAACGCGCGGTGCGTACCCGCGCCGATGGCTTCGAGCCGGGTACCCGGCGCTCCCGCGTCCCGCTCCCGCTCGCCCGGGTCCGTCACTAGCAGCGCTGACACAGTGTGCCGCCTTCCGGCCGTGGTCCTGCGGCCAGCCGGGCGGCATGGCCGGGCAGGATGCTCACAGCGACCCGTGACCGCCCCGCGCGGGGAATGTGACCGGACCATGACCGTTCCTGGTCGGCGACTGTCACGCAGGCTCCTGCCCCGGGGGAACCGCACCGCGAAGGCGTTCTGCTCCGGCGCGGGCCGGGGTGCGGCAGCAGGCCGAGGGCGGCAACCGGAGCGGCACCCGGAGCTTCGCGCGGAACGGAGTCATCCGCTCCGGCGGCCCCTGTCGTGACGCGCGTTACCTTCGGCACCTCGGTGGGTCGTCGGTGCCGATACTCAGTACGATCATGGCTCGACCGCACAAGGGGGAACACCACATGGCATGGCGCCGGGAGAACCACAACGACCGCAGGGACGATCGACGCAGGCAGAAGACCAGCCGTATGGACAAGGCCGAGGGCTGTGCCGACGGGTGCAGCTTCGGGCGGGTCTGCTGCCCCGATCTGATGCTCGTCTCCCTGCTCATGCTCGTCATGCCCGGCGCGAAGACCCGCGGCGGCGGCCCGGTCCCCGGCGCCGACGATCACGCCGCGCCGCGCCCCGGTGGCCGGGTCGCCGGAGCCCTGTACGACGGCGTCCGCCAGTACCGCACCCGGGTCAGCCCCACGCGGCCCGCCTGCTGCCCGTACACCCCGACCTGCTCCACCTACGCCGTCCAGGCCCTGCACCGGCATGGCGCACTGCGCGGCGCCGGGCTCACCCTGGGCCGACTGCTGCGCTGCCGACCGGGGGCGGCGCGGCGCCGCGGATTCCAGGACCCTGTGCCTGAGTGACGGGCGTTCGCGCCGAGGGCTCTGCGGGGACCCGGTGTTCGAGTGACCGCCGGGCGTGCTCAAGTGGCTGCCGCTCGTGTTCCTGTGGCCCGGTGCGCTCAAGTGACCGCCGCTCGTGTTCCTGCGGCCCGGCGCCCTCAAGTGACCGCCGCTCGCGCTCACGCCCCGCGTCCTCAAGTGACTGTCGGGCGTGAGCGCCTCCGGCGCTCTCGTAGGATCCCGGCATGGCCCTACGACCCGTGCAGGTGAACATCAAGGCCCTCGACGCCCCGGCGATCGGCCGGTTCTGGGCGGAGGCGCTCGGCTGGAGTGCCCACAGCCCCGGCGGCACCACCACCTACGTCGGCCCCCCAGGTGACCTCGTCTGGCCGGACCCGGTCACCCTGGGCATCGATGTCGTCCCCGTCCCGGAACCCAAGTCGGCCGTGAAGAACCGGGTGCACCTCGATCTCGCCACCACCTCCGCGGCCCATCAGGCGGACCTGGTGGCCCGGCTCCGGGACCTCGGTGCCACGCCCGTCGACGTGGGCCAGGGCGAGGTGCCCTGGACGGTTCTCGCGGACCCCGAGGGCAACGAGTTCTGCGTGCTGGAGCCTCGGGAGGTCTACCGGGACACCGGGCCGATCGCCGCGGTGGTCGTCGACTGCCGGGATCCGCGTGCCATGGCCCGGTTCTGGGGCGAGGCGATCGACTGGACCCCGCACAGGGAGACCGACGGCAGCGCGGTGTGGCGCTCCGCCAACGGCACCGGGCCCTACCTCGAATTCCTGCGCGGGCCCGACCTCAGGACCGTGCCGGACCGCGTCCATCTCGACCTGCTGCCCCGTCCCGGTGACGACAAGGCGGCGGAGGTGGCCCGGCTGCGGGCGCTCGGCGCCACCGATCTCGACATCGGCCAGGGCGATGTCCCCTGGACCTGCCTGGCCGATCCGGAGGGCCATGAGTTCTGCGTCCTGGCCCTGCACTGACCCTCCCTGACCTCGCCTGGAAGAACCGTCAGGCCGTCCGCGCACCTCCCAGGAACGACGCCAGCCCGGTCGCGAAGTCCGCCGAGGAAGGCACGAACAGTAGCGTCTCGTCGGGGGCGACAAACACCTTGCCGCCCCCGCGCACCGGCTGCACGACACAGACACCCGCCCCGTCGGCCAACTCGATGACGTGCGCCCCCGTCCCCGGCGGCGCGGCCCGGTCGAGGAACGCCCTGCCGACCCCGGCCAGTCTCTCCACCTCGGCGACCCCGGCCGGGACGGGCGGCGGCATCCCGGGCCCGGACGGCAGGAGATCTCTCGGCGGCGCGCAGCCGCACGGCCCCTCCGGCAGGGCACGAGGACTCGCCGCCCCCCGCTCCGGGAAGCACGCGACCTCACCGCTGTCGACATGGAACTGCCCGAGACACCCCGGCCCGCCCGCCGCAGGCGGCCCGCATCCGATGTCCCGCCCGCAGTGAACGCACCTCAGGGACCCATCGCGCATGACGCACCCTCACCTCCCCGCGATGCCACGGTCGTCGGCGACCGGACATCGTTGAAGTCCTCGAACTCGGCCACGGGGAGTGGATATCACGGCGGTCCGACATCGGCGGAGCCGCCCGCCGCAGCGCGGGATGCCGACGGCACGGCATGGCTCGGTATGGCTCGGCAAGCAGGGCAAGGGCAAGGCAGGGTGCGCGGCACGCAACCGCACGCGGAATCAGCGGTGCAGTCGAGGCAACGCCTCGGTGAACCACACAGTCTGTACTCATATGAAGATTTCTTTCCTCATCCACAACGCCTATGGGATCGGAGGGACCATCACCACCACGAACAACCTGGCCGGCGCGCTGGCCGAACGGCATGAGGTGGAAATCGTCTCGGCACTCCGCCACCGGGAGAGCCCCAACGTCCCCACACACCCCGGAGTCCGGCTGCGCCCGCTGGTGGACCTGCGGACCGAGGGGGAGCATCCGCTGCATCTGACACCGGCCAAGGTGTTCCCCACCTACGAGTACCGCTACCGGCAGTACAGCGCCCTGACCGATGAGCGGATCGGGGAGTTCCTGGCCGGGACGGACGCCGATGTCGTGGTCGGGACCCGGCCGGGCCTCAATGTGCATCTCGCGCTCCAGGCGCGCACCGGCACACTGCGGGTCGGGCAGGAGCACCTCACCCTGGACAACCACCCGCCCCGACTGCGCCGGGTGCTGCGCCGGGTGTATCCGCGCCTGGACGCCCTGACGACGGTCACCCACGCCGACGCCGCCGCGTACCGCCGGAAGATGCGCCTGCCGGGGGTCCGCGTGGAGGCGCTCCCCAACAGCGTCCCCGACCCCTCCCTCCCGCCCTCGGACGGCACGGCCCGCGTGGTGGTGGCCGCGGGCCGACTGGTCCCGGTGAAGCGGTACGACCTGCTGATCGAGGCGTTCGCGGCGGTGGCGGCCGAACACCCCGACTGGCAGCTGCGGATCTACGGCAAGGGCGAGGAACACGACCGGCTCAGGCAGCTGATCGAAGACCTCGGCCTCTACAACAACGTCTTCCTCATGGGCGCCGCGATCCCCATGGAGGCCGAGTGGGCCAAGGCGTCCATCGCCGCCGCCACCTCGAACTTCGAGCCGTTCGGCATGACCATCGTGGAGGCGATGCGCTGCGGCCTCCCCGTCGTCAGCACGAACTGCCCGCACGGCCCGGCCGAGATCATCGCGGACGGCGAGGACGGCCGTCTCGTCCCCGTGAACGACCGCGCGGCCCTCTCCGCCGCCCTCCTCGACCTCGTCCGGGACGACGAGACCCGCCGCAGGATGGGACACGCGGCCCTCAAGAACTCCGCCCGCTACGCCCCCGCCCCGGTCGTCGCCCAGGCCGAGGAACTCTTCGCCGCGCTCGCCTCCGCACGCGCGGCCGGCCGCCCCGCCGCCACCCGCTCCTCCGGCCTCGACGCCGCCTTCGTCTCCGGTGGCTACGCGGCCCGTGACGCCGCCTACTCGGCCGCCAGCACCCTCCTCAGGACCGTACGGAAGGCGAAGCGATGAGCAGCCCCGAACCCGGCGCGAGCGGGCAGCCGCGCGCGCACTGCACGGTGGACGCCGACGGCCGTATGGCCCTGCGGATCACCGGGCCCACCGCCGACACCGCTTCCCGGCCCCGCTTGCTGCTGCGGCTGCGCCCACCGAAGGGCAGGCCGGAGCGGATCACCCGGGTCCTCGGCCTCGAACCCGGATCCGGCCCCGGTGAGTGGCGGACGACCCTCGGCCCGGACCCCGCCCTGGACGAGGGCCGCTGGGACCTCTACCTGCTGCCCACGCCCGACGACGACTCCCGTACGCGGCTCCAGCCCGGCGTCCGCGACCTCCGCGCCCTGGTCACCGGCCGCACCCCCGGCACCTCCCCGACCCCGCTGGCCGTCCGCGTCCCGTACGTCACCCTGGACGGCTACCTCGCCGTACGGACCTGGCTGCGCGCGGCGCACGCGGAGGTGGACCGGGTACGGGTGGCCGATGCCGCGATGACCGTCCACGGCCGGGTCTTCGGCACCGGGCTGGGCGCCGGGGCGGCGGCGGTGCTGCGCCGCAGGGGGAAGGGGAGCCCGGTGCGGGAGACGGCGGTGACAGCCCAGGACACCCACGCGTTCACCTTCACCGCCGCCTATCGCGACCTGCTCGAAGCGTCGTCCGGCGGCACGGCGGGCCCCGGGGTGTGGGACGTGTTCGTGAGGCCGTCGGCGGACGCGCCCCTGGTGCGGGCCGCGCGGCTGCTGGACGATGTCGCCGACCGGAAGAAGGTGTTCGTGTACCCGTCGTCCTCCCCGCTGCCGGACGCCTCGGGGGACCTGGCGGCCCGGCCCTACTACACCGTCGACAACGATCTCGCCGTGGAGATCACCGGCGGCTGAGCGAGGCCGCCGACGGGACGCCCACCGGTCGACCTCCGTCGCCACCACTGGCCGACCTCCGTCGCCACCACCGGCCGACTTCCGCCACCACCGGCCGACCTCCGCCGCCACCACCGGCAGATGGCCGCTGCCGGTGGCCGGCAGTAGGCCCGCGCTCGGCGGTTCCACGTACCGGGATGTGATCGATCCGCGCCGCCGGGCGGGGGTTGGGGGAGGGTGACTCAGCGGAGTCTGCGTCGGATCGCCCGGTGCGCGCGACCACCGGGTCACCCCGACTCAAACCGCCGCAAGCCACCCCTCCGCAGCCCGTCGCCCCCGCAGATGGACCGTGTCCAGAGGGGCGAACCGGGGGTCGGTCAGGCGGCGTTGGATCTCGCGGCGGCGCGGGGCGTGCTGGGACCAGGACCACCATGCCGGGTGCTCCCGGCTCAGCCAGTCCGACCAGGTCTCCCGGTTGCCGCCGAAGAGGGGCTCGCGGGTGGCGGAGCGACGGAGGGAGCGGCGCAGGACGCGCGGCATGACGACCCGGCGGGGATGGTCCAGCCAGATCACCGTGTCGGCCCGCGTCCACAGCAGCTCGCGGACCTCCGGATAGCCCAGGGAGTCGATGATCCAGCGCGGCCCGGCGGTCAGGCCCCGCACCTGCTCGGCGAAGTCCGGGTTGACGGACCAGCCGGGGCCGTCGAAGTACAGCGCGTCCATCTCGTGGTACGGCACACCCGTGCGCGCGCTCAGGGCGCGGGCCAGCGTCGACTTGCCCGCTCCCGTGGCACCCACCACCAGGATCCGCTCCATCGGGGCACCCTATCCGCCCTCGCCCCGGGGCCAGCGCTCACTCCGGGTCGATCCGGGCCACGACCGGCAGATGGTCACTGGCCGTGGGCGGCAGGGTGCCGATGTGGGTGACGGTCGCCGAGCGGGTCAGCACCTGGTCGATCCGCGCCACCGGGAAGGAGGCCGGGAAGCTGAAGGCGAAGCCCCGTTCCGGGGTGTCGAGGCGGGCGGTGAGCGGGGACATTCCGCGATCGTCCACCGTGCCGTTGAGATCGCCGAGGAGCAGCACCCTCTCCTGCCGCTCGGCGCTGATCGCCGCGCCCAGCCGACGGGCGCTCTCGTCCCGCCAGGCCGAGG
The DNA here is from genome assembly GCF_040609715.1 of Streptomyces sp. NPDC004610. Classification (NCBI taxonomy): domain Bacteria; kingdom Bacillati; phylum Actinomycetota; class Actinomycetes; order Kitasatosporales; family Streptomycetaceae; genus Streptomyces; species Streptomyces sp. NPDC004610. The sequence continues at coordinate 65,244 of NZ_JBEXLA010000035.1, forward strand.
CCAGCCCGCTCGCGCCCACGCGGATCGACGGGAGATGGGCGACATACGCCGCGAGTTCGCCCCGCGGGGTGCTGACCAGCGCGCGCAGCCCGCGGTTCCACGGCTCGGTGATCCCCTCGGGCTTGATGTCCAGGGGCCGCACCTCGCTCAGCGGGTGCCTCGACCACAGGCCGACCGTGCCGCTGACCGCGTGATGCGGATAGTCCGCGGCGAGGGTCCGCCGGTACACCTCCAGCGCCGGGGGCACCAGTTCCTCCAGCGCGATCAGATCGGGTTCCGCGTCCGCCAGCGCACGGGCGGTGCCCGCCGGGTCGGGGTTCTCGTCGCTGACATTGTGCTGGACGACCACCAACTCGCCCGGAGCGGCCTCCGGTTCCGGCAGTAGCAGCCCACCGAACCGGTCCGTCCACACCGCCACCGGCAGCAGCACCGCCACCAACGCCGGCACCGACCGGCGCAGCGCCGCCACCAGGATCAGTACGACGATCAGCAGCCCGAGCCAGGGAAGGAACGACTCCAGCACACTGCCCAGTCCGCCCACCGTGTTCGGCACCGCCCGGTGGAAGGCCAGCAGCCCCGCGGTCAGTACCGCCGCGACGGCGGTCACCCGGCCCCGCGTCCCCCAGGACTCACCGGCCGTCCACCGGCCCGGACGGTCCCGCGCCCATCGAGTTGTCTCTGTCCTCGTCGTCGCCGCCACCGCCGTCGTCTTCTCCTGCGCCATCGTGTCCCTCCGACGATCAACCTCGCTGTCGAGGACGGGTGATCGGCGGGGATCAGTTCCCGGTGGACGGACGTCAGGGCCCGGCCAGGCCGCCGCCCCGCTGCGACGGCGGCAGCAGCAGCACCGCCAGCGCGTGCGCGCAGGTCGTCGCCTGGGTGAGGAACCAGTCGAACCGGTCCGCCGTGATCAGCTCCGGCGTGCCCCGCAGCGCCACCGCGAACCGGGCCGACCCCAGATGGTCCAGCACCGGCACCGCGAGGGTACGGACCCCCTGCGCCGACTCCCCGTCATTGACCGCGTACCGCTGCTCCCGCACCCGCTCCAGCTCCGCCGTCAGCCGCTCCCGGTCGACGATGGTCCGCTCGGTGAACGCCACCAGCGGCGGCAGCGCCTCCGCCCCGCTCTCCCCGGGCCGTGGCCAGGCCAGCAGCACCTTCCCCAGCGCCGTCGAGTGCAGCGGGCGGCGCAGCCCCACCTTCGGGGTGACCGAACCGCCCGCCACGATCACCGCGTGCGGGCCGCTGCGCAGCGCCAGGTCCGCGGTCGCGCCGGTCCGCCGCGCCAGATCCGTCAGCTCGGGCGACGCCAGATGCAGACCCCGCTGGTGGTACGAGAGCCTGCCCAGCTCCGTGACCGCGGGACCGAGCCGGAAGCGGGCCGTCCGGGGGTCCTGCTCCAGAAACCCGGCGCTCTGCAACGTACGGGCCAGCCGGTGCGCCGTCGACGCCGAGAGGCCGAGCCTGCGGGAGATCTCCGACGCGCTCAGATCGGGCGCGTTGTCATGGAAGCAGTGCAGGACGTCGAGCGCCCGCTGCACCGCCTGCGCCCCGGCGACGGGTGTCTGTGCCACCGCGATTCCGCTCCGCTCTCTTCCGCGCGCTTCTTCCGCGCGCTGCTCATCGGCGCGTCTGCTCTCCGCGCCTCTTTCCGTGCTTCTTCGCCGTGCCGATCTACGTGCCGATCTCCGCGCCGCTCTGCGTGCCGTTCCTCGGGCTGCTCCGCCGAGTTCTCCGAGTTCTCCGTGCTCTGCGCGCTCTTCGCGCTCTTCGCGCGCCAGCAGATTCCCATATGGCGGCATGCCCGACCCGGCTCACCCATCTGCTGAAACAGCCTGTTCACGTTCGCTCCCACATCGTGGGAAGCGGCTTGCCGTGCCCTCGGTGACCGTGCCACGCTGCGGTCACGCCGCCGGAACGGGTCCGGCGCGAGCCATCGGAAGGAGCGACGCGATGTCCCTGACCGCCGTCCTCCTGCTGACCGCTCGCCGCCATGTCGACCTCGGCCGCGTCTCCAGCGCCACCTGTCGCTGACCCACCGGGCCGCCGCCCACCGCTCCACCGGCTCGGCCGGATCCCCTCGCGTACGGCTCAGACCCCCGTCACCGAGGCGGCACGCCGTATGAGCCCCTGCCCTCCCGCGTCCTCGAACGCGTCCCTCACCGGCGACCGGCCCCACCACGCCCCGCCACCCCCCTCCGCGGTCCACCCGCGTCCTCCACCCCACCCCGTCCAGCAAGGACGGCAGCCAAGGGAAGAGCCCATGCCGCACCACCCCGCGCCCACGCCGGAGGCCCCCGCGCCCCGCCACGCACTCCCCGACACCCTGTGGTTCACCCGCTGTCCCGTCCCCACCGCGACCGGGATCGCCGCCGACCGGCACTGGCTCGCGGAGGAGTTCGCCCCGGACGGGATCGCCGTCCGCTCCCTCCAGGACCACGCGTCCGACCTGACCCCCGGCCTCCGCGGCACCCACTACACCCACGCCCTGCCCGGCCTCTTCCGCGAGGGCGGCAACGTCCCGGCGCTGTGGGCCCGGTCCCGGGGCGAGGCGACCCGGCTGATCGGGCTGACCTGGATCGAGGAGCGGCAGACCATCCTGGTCGCACCCGGCTCCGGCATCCGCGGCGCCGCCGCCCTGCGCGGCCGTCGGCTGGCCCTGCCCCGGCACCCGCTGCCCATCGACTTCTGGCGGGCCATGGCCCTGCGCGGCTTCGAAGGCGCCCTGGCCTCCGCCGGGTACGGGCTGGAGGACGCCGAACTGATCGACGTACCCGCCGATGACGGCGGCGGCGGGCGGTCCGGCGCGCAGTGGTCCGCCGAACTCGCGGCCCTCGTCCGGGGAGACGTCGACGCCATCTACGTCAAGGGTGCCCTCGCCGTCGAGGCCGCCCGGCGGGCCGGCGCCGAGGCCGCCGTCGAACTCGACGACCTGCCCGACCGCACCCACCGGATCAACAACGGCACCCCCCGCCCCATCACCGTCCACCAGCGTCTGCTGGACGAGCACCCCGACCTGGTCACCCGCTTCCTCGCCGTGCTGCTGCGCGCCGCCGACTGGGCCGCCGCCCAGCCCGAGGACGTCGCCCGCATCCTCGGCGCCGAGACCGGGGCCGGAGCCGAAGGGGTCCGCGGCGCCTACCGCCCCGGCACCCACCGCACGCTCCACCCCGACCTCTCCGAGGAGCGCCTCGCCCTGCTGGCCCGGCAGTCGGCGGCCCTGCACACGCACGGCTTCCTGCCCGAACCGGTCGACGTCCACGCCTGGGCCGACCCCGCACCCCTGCGTCTCGCCCTCACCACGACCGCCCCCTCCGCTCCCGCCCCCTAGGAAGAGATCATGCGCATCCCCGCCCGGCTTCCCGCCGCCCTGACCCTGCTCACCGCCCTCGCCACCCTCACCGCCTGCGGCACGGCGGACGACGACGGCAGCACCGACGCCGCTGCCGCAGGCTCCGGCTCCGGTTCCGGACCCACCGTCACCGTCCGGATCCCCGACCCCGGCAACAGCGGAGTGCTCGCCGTCGGCAAGAAGGACGGCTCGCTCGACAAGGCCCTCGCCAAGGTGAACGCCGAGGTCGCCTGGACCGGCAGCGCCGGACCCTTCGCCCCCGCCGCCCAGGCCCTCAACGCCGATCAGCTCGACATCGCCACCGGCTCCATCACCTCCGGCATCACCTCGCTCTCCCAGAACCCCGGCTTCAAGTTCTTCACCGCGACCGCTCCCGACCCGGTCGGCGAGGGCATCCTCGTCAAGAAGGACTCCGGGATCGACTCCGTCGCCGGGCTCGTCGGCAAGAAGGTCGCCGTCAACAAGGGCGGCACCGGCGAGTATCTGCTGCTCAAGGCCCTCGCCGAGGAGGGCATCCCGGCCGATGAGGTGGAGCGGGTGTATCTGCGCGCCGATCAGACCGCCGCCGTCTTCAACGCGGGCCAGGTCGACGCCTGGGCGGTCTGGGCCACCTACTCCGTCGCCGAACTCGGCCTCGGTGAATCCCGCTTCCTGGTCGACGGCCAGAGCATCGGCTCCGACAACTACAGCCTCACCGCCGTCCGCACCGACTTCGCCGAGGAGCACCCCGAGATCGTCACCGCCCTCTACGACTACCTCCACGAGGGCAGTGCCAAGGAGAAGCAGGACCCGGCCGCCTATCTCAATGTGAACACCGACGCCGGACCCCAGGCACTCAGCGGTGAGGCCCGGCGCATCCAGATCGAGTTCACCGGCAAGGGCGCCACCGTCGAGCCGATCACCGACGCGGACATCACCCGCTTCGAGGCCGTCGCCCGCTTCTACGCCGAGCAGCAGGTGACCCCCGAGCAGATCGACATCGCGGACCATCTGCTCGATGTGACCGGGCTGTCATGACGGCCCTCGACCGGACGGCGACCGTCACCCTCACCAAGCCACCCACCCCTTCCCCCGGCGGCCTGGTCACCCCCCGCCCCGTCGTCACCCGCCACCGCCCCCGCCGCTTCGCCGCCCTCGTCCGGGCCCTCGGCCCGATCACCCTGATCGCCCTGTGGTGGGCGGCCTCCGCCACCGGCCTGCTCACCCCCGATGTCCTCGCCCCGCCCTCCGACGTGCTGCGCGCGGTCGGTGAACTCTGGGGCAACGGCCAGCTCTCCGACGCCCTGGCCACCTCCCTGACCCGCTCCGGCATCGGACTGCTCATCGGGCTCACCGCCGGACTCACCCTCGGGGTGATCACCGGCTTCACCCGGCTCGGCGACGAACTCCTCGACTCCTCCCTCCAGACCCTGCGCACCATCCCCTTCCTCTCCCTGGTCCCGCTGTTCATGGTGTGGTTCGGCATCAACGAGATCGCCAAGATCCTGCTCATCGCCGTCGCCACCACCTTCCCGATGTATGTCTCCACCACCAGCGGGGTCCGCAGCACCGACGCCCGGCTGGTGGAGGCCATGCGCAGCTTCGGGATGAGCCGGATCGCGATCGTGCGCGAAGTGGTGGTGCCCGGCGCACTGCCCTCGCTGCTCGCGGGGCTGCGGCTGTCGATGACCCTCAGTGTGATCGCGCTGATCGCCGCCGAGGAGATCAACGCCACCGCCGGGATCGGCTATCTGATGTCCCAGGCGCAGAGCTTCGCCCGCACCGACATCCTCATGGTCTGCATCCTCGTCTACGGCCTGCTCGGACTCCTCGCCGACGCGTTCGTCCGGCTCCTGGAGCGGGCCCTGATGCCATGGCGGAGGGCGGGCCGATGAGTACCGCTGTGAACGCCACCACCAGCGCCGTCGAGGTGCGCGGGCTGCGCAAGACCTTCGGGGAGCGGGCCGTCCTCGCCGGGCTCGATCTCACCATCCGGCGCGGCGAGTTCGTCGCCCTGCTCGGTGCCAGCGGCAGCGGCAAGACCACCCTGCTGCGCATCCTGGGCGCCCTGGACGACGCCGACGCCGGAGACGTGTGGGTGCCGAAGGCCCGGACCATCGTCTTTCAGGAGCCGAGGCTCGTACCGTCCAAGCGGGTCCTGGCCAATGTGACCGTCGCCCTGCCCCGGTCGGAGGCCGGGCGGGGCCGCCGCGCCCTCGCCGAGGTCGGCCTCGAAGGCCATGCCCGCGCCTGGCCCGGGACCCTCTCCGGCGGTGAGGCACAGCGCGTGGCGCTCGCCCGCGCCCTGGTCCGGGAACCCGAACTGCTGCTCCTGGACGAGCCGTTCGCCGCCCTCGACGCCCTGACCCGGCTGCGGATGCAGGACCTCGTCGGGGAGCTGTGCCGGATCCACCGTCCTGCCGTCCTGCTGGTCACCCACGATGTGGAGGAGGCCGTCCGCCTCGCCGACCGGGTGTGCGTCCTGCGCGACGGACGGCTCATCACCGACGAGAGCGTCGACCTCCCCGGCCCCCGCGACCCCGGCGACCCCGGTTTCGCCGCCCTGCGCCGCCGTCTCCTCGCCGACCTCGGCGTCCCCGCCGCCACCGGCGAACCCACCACCCCACCCAAGGAGTGACCCCATGACCATCACCATCGGCGTCCACAGCAGCAACCCCACCCTCTACTACCTCTCCCGCCTCGACCACGCCGCCGAGGAACTCGCCGCGGTGGGGGAGACCGCCGCCTTCCACACCTACACCGACGGCGTCCGCACCGGACAGCTCCTCACCGACGGGGTCATCGACTTCGGCGGCACCGGCTCCACCCCGCCGGTCACCGCCCAGGCCGCCGGACACGACCTCGTCTACACCGCCGTCTCCGCCCCGCGCCCCGACCACGGCGCGCTCCTCGTCACCGAGGACAGCCCGGTCACCACCGTCGCCGACCTCAAGGGCGGCACCGTGCATCTGGCGGTCGGCTCCTGGCAGACCCATCTGGTCGCCAAGGCCCTCGACGACGCCGGGCTGTCCTACGCCACCGACATCACCCCCGTCCGCGGCGGCGCGGACAGCGAGCGGCTGCTGCGCGACGGGACGATCACCGCCTGGGTCGCCCAGGGCCCGCAGCTCGCCGCCGCCCTGCGCACCGGCGGACTGCGCGTCCTGGTCCGCACCGGCGAGGTCATCACCGACCGGTCGGTGTTCTTCACCCGGCGCGAACTCGCCGAGCGGCGGCCCGAGGTGGTCGAGGCCCTGGTACGCGCACTGCGCCGGGCCGACGCCTGGGCGAAGGCCCACCCCCGCGAGGCCGCCGCCATCGCCGCCGACCACCAGGGCGGCACCGCCGACGACTGGGAGCACGCCCTGCGCGCCCTGCCCTGGCGGATCGAGGACGTCAGCGACGCGTTCCTCGCCGAACAGCAGCAGGCCGCCGACATCTTCGCCCGGACCGGCTTCATCGACCGGTCCGTCACGGTCGCCGACGCCATCGCCCGGCAGCGCTGAGCGGGGAGAACGCACCCATGCCCTCCGAAGTCCTCTGGTACATCATCCCGCGCGAAGGCGCCTACCCCTGGGAGCCCGAGGGCCGCCGCCCGGTCGACCTCGGCTACCTCCAGCAACTCGCCGGCACCGTCGAACGCCTGGGGTTCAGCGGCGCGCTCCTCGCCACCGACCTGCACGACGTCTGGCCGCTCGGCAGCGCCCTGGCCGCCGCCACCGGCCCCGGCTTCCAGCCCCTGCTGGCCGTCCACCCCGGGCTGATCGCACCCACCCTGCTGGCCAAGATGGCCCTCACCTTCGACACCCTCTTCGGCGGCAGGCTGCGCTTCAACGTCGTCAACGGCTCCACCCGCACCCTGCGCGAGTACGGGCTGAACGTCGAGCACGACGAACGCTACGAGCTGAGCGCCGAGTACTGGTCCCTCGTCAAACGCCTCACCGCCGGTGAGGTCTTCGACCACAAGGGCCGCTTCTACGACCTCCAGGACGCGGGCGCCTCCTTCGGCGACCTCAAGCCCGTGCAGACCCCGCACGTCCCCCTCTGGTTCGGCGGCTCCTCGGCGGCCGGGATCGAGATGGCCGCCCAGCACGTGGATGTCTATCTCACCTGGGGCGAACCGCCCCACCTGCTGAAGGAGAAACTCGACCGGGTACGCGAACGGGCCGCCGCGCACGGCCGTGAGCTGCGGATCGGGCTGCGGCTGCATCTGATCGTCCGGGACACCGAGGAGCAGGCGTGGGCGGCGGCCGACCGGCTCCTCGATGTCACCAGCGACGCCACCTACGCCCGTCAGCTCGGCGGCCGGGCCGGTGAGGACGGGGTGGGCTGGCAGCGCCAGTTCCGCCAGCACGGCGGCCGGGTCCCCGCCCGCGCCCGCGAACTGGAGACCCATCCCAACCTCTGGCCCGGCATGAGCCTGTTCCGCCCCGGCCCCGGTACCGCCGTGGTCGGCTCCACCGCCCAGGTCGTGGACCGGCTGAAGGAGTACGAGGCGCTCGGCGTCGACACCTTCATCCTCTCCGCCAACCCGTTGCTGGAGGAGGCGTACCGGGTCGCCGAGACGGTCCTGCCCGCCCTGAGGGCGTAGCCCCAGGTCAACCGCCGTACACCTCCTGAACGTCACGGTCCCCGGCCGCGTCCGTCATGTGCGAACGCCACGGCCGGGACGTGACAACGGGGACTGTGCCGTCCCGCGCCGTGCTGCCAGCCTCGTTCAGGTCGCTGTCACCCCCGACACGACCTGGAGGAGGGCCAGTTGAATCCGGAGTACGCCGCGTACTGCCAGACCGACGGTGACTTCTACGACACCCCGTCCCGCACCGCCGACGCCGGCGCCCCGGACAGCGACCGCTACGAGCCCGCCCGCACCCCCGTCCCGGACGGCTGGCTCACCACCGGCTCCGGTGACTGGCTGTCCTGGGTGCCGGCCGGTGTCACCCTCCCCGAACAGGGCTGGAAGATCCATGTCGCCGCCGCCACCGACAACGCCGCCTCCGTCCTCGGCCGGGTGCACGCCCACTGCCTGGCCCACCGCGTCCCGCACAAGTTCGTCCCCGGGCCCCGGCTGCTGAAGCTGCGCAACGCCAAGTACGCGGAGCGCGCCGGAAGCGGCAAGTTCATCACCGTCTACCCGGCCGACGAGGAGTCCTTCGAGCGGCTGTGCCAGGACCTGGCCGCCCTGCTCGACGGCGAGCACGGCCCGTACATCCTCAGCGATCTGCGGATCGGCGCCGGACCCGTCCACGTCCGGTACGGGGCCTTCGCCGCCCGCTACTGCCTGGGCGCCGACGGGCGGCCCGTCCCCGCCGTCCAGGAACCCGGCGGCACCCTGGTCCCCGACCCGCGCGGCCCGAGCTTCACCCTCCCCGACTGGGTCACCCCGCCCGCGTTCCTGCGCCCGCACCTCGACGCCCGCGCCGCCGTCGCCGTCCACGACCTGCCCTACGACCTCCAGGGCGCCCTGCACTTCTCCAACGGCGGCGGCGTCTACCTCGCCCGCGACACCCGCACCGGCGACACCGTCGTCCTCAAGGAGGCCCGCCCCCACGCCGGGCTCGGCACCGACGGAGCGGACGCCGTCACCCGCCTGGACCGGGAACGGACGGCGCTGGAACAGCTCGCGGGACTGGACTGCGTCCCGCGCGTCCTGGACAGCTTCGGCGTCGGCGACCACCGCTTCCTCGCCCTGGAGCACATCCCCGGCCGCACCCTCAACACCGCGATGGTCCGCCGCTTCCCGCTCTCCCGGCCCGCGCCGGTCACCCAGGACGCGCTCGCCGACTACACCGCCTGGGCCGAGGACGTCCACGCGCGGGTCGAGGCCGCCGTCGCCCAGGTGCACGCCCGCGGCCTGGTCTTCAGCGACCTCCACATGAGCAACATCATGGTCGACGAGGACACCGGGCGGGTCGTCCTGCTCGACTTCGAGGCCGCCTTCCCCATCGAGGAGGAGCAGCGCACCCAGGTCGTCGCCAACCCGGCGTTCGTCGCCCCCGCCGACCACACCGGCCGGGCCATCGACGCCTACGCCCTGGCCTGCCTGCGGCTCGCCCTGTTCCTGCCGCTGACCACGCTCTTCATGGTCGACCGCGACCGCGCGCCCCGCCTCGCCCAGTACGCGGCCGAGACCTTCCCGGTGCCCCCGGCCGCCCTGGCACCCGCCGTACGGGAGATCCTGCGCGGCACCGGCCACCGGGGTGCGGAGCCCGGGGCCATTCCCCGGCCGCCGGGGCCCGAGTCCCTGCCCGAAGCCGGTGACTGGCCGCGCAGCCGGGACTCCATGGCCCGCGCCCTCGCCGCCTCCGCCACCCCCGACCGCCCCGACCGCTGCTTCCCCGGCGACATCGCCCAGTTCGCCAACCCGGCCGGTGGACAGTGCTTCGGCCATGGCGCGGCCGGAGTGCTCTACGCCCTGCACGAGACCGGCGCGCCCGGCATCCCCGAGGCCGTCGAATGGCTCCTCGACCGGGTGAAGTCACCCGCCCCCGGCACCCCGCCCGGCTTCCACGACGGACTCGCCGGCATCGCCTGGACCCTGCACCGCCTCGGCCACCCCGCGCAGGCCGCCGAACTGGCCCAATTGCTGATCCGTCAGCCCCTGGACCGGCTCGGTCCCGATCTGCACGGCGGGCTGGCCGGAATCGCCCTCGCCCTGTACGACCTGGGCGAGGCCACCGGCGACCCCGCACTGACCGCCGCCGCCGACCGCTGCGCCGCACGCGCCGCCCACACCCTCACCGACGGCCCGCCCTCCCCGCGCACCGGCCTCCTGCACGGCGCCACCGGCATCGCCCTGATGTGCGTGCGCCGCCACGAGGCCACCGGCGATCCCGTACTCCTCGATCACGCGGCGACCGCCCTCCGCCGCGACCTGGACCGCTGCAAGCCGGCGCCCGGCGGCGGACTGCATGTGGTGGAGGGGCGGCGGCTGATGCCCTACCTCGGCGCGGGCAGCGCGGGAGTGGCCCTGGTCCTGGACGACTATCTCGCCCACCGCCCCGACGACGCCCCGCTCGCCGCCGCCCGCCGTGCCATCGACCCCGCCCTCAGATCGGCGTTCTACATCCAGCCCGCGCTGTACCGGGGCATCGGCGGACTCGTCCTGCACCTCGCCCGCACCCGCGCGGGCGACCCCGGCGAACGCCGCCGCGTCCTCGACCGCCACATCCGGCTGATGGGCCTCGAAGCGACCCCGTACGCCGGTGAACTCGCCTTTCCCGGCGAACAGTTGATGCGCCGCTCGATGGATCTGGCCACCGGCACCGCGGGCTGTCTCCTCGCCCTCGGCGCCGCCCTCGCCGCCACCCCCGTCGGCCTGCCCTTCCTGCCGCCGCTCCCACCGCTGCCGTCACCACCCGCGCCGCCCGGCGCCCCCTGAACGCCCCCGACCTGTCGGGGGTCGAGCACCACCGCACCACCCGGGGGCACCACCCAGGTGCCACCACCGCACCAAATCCGTCCGCGAACCGTCCCCCTCACAAAGGAGCACATCATGGCCCTTCTCGACCTGCAGAGCCTGGAGATCGCCGAGTCCGCCGAGGAGCAGACGATGGGTGACCTGGAGAGCGTCAGCAGCGCGAGCCTGCTGCTCTGCCAGGGCAGCTCCGTCAGCCTCATCCAGTGCTTCTGAGCGCGACCGCCCGCTCACGACGCGCCGAGTGACTCGACCGCTGACCCACCAGGCGGTACGGACCGGTCCCGGACACCCTCCGGGGCCGGTCCCGTCACCTCCACCCCGCCCGCCCTCGCGCCTGTCCGCGCTGCTGATCCTCTGCGCCACCGGCGGCGCCCTTGCCGCGCTCGCCCTGCCCGCCGCCCTCGGCACCACACTGGACCGGATCGTGGCCGACGGCCGCCTCCCCTGGTCCGCGCTGGCCCTCTGCGCCGCCCTGACCGCCGCCGAGGCCGGATTCGACGCACTGGCCGCCCTGCTCGGCGCCTCCGGCACCGCCCGGGGCGCCGCCCGGCTGCGGGGGGTGCTGCTGGACCGGCTGCTGCGGGCCGAGGCCCGCCGCGCGAGCGCCCACGCGCCCGGCGACCTCACCACCCGCCTCACCGCGAACGCCGCCGAGGCCGCCGCCGTGCCGGTCGCCGTCGCCCAGACCGTCGCCGGAGTGCTGGTGCCGGCCGGCGCGACCGTCGCCCTGTTCGCCGTCGACCCCTGGACCGGCCTCGCGCTGTTCGCCGGTTTCCCGGCCCTGCTGGTCCTGCTGCGGCTCCTGGTCCGCCGCACCTCGGTCACCGCCGCCGACTACCAGCGCGAACAGGCCCTCATCGCCACCCGCCTCACCGAGGTCCTGGACGGCGCGGCGACCGTACGGGCCGCCGGGACCGCCGCCCGCGAACACGCCCGGATCACCGAACCCCTCGGCCGGCTCGCCGACCACGGCCGCCGCACCTGGGACATCCACGGCCGCGCCGCCGCGGGCGCCGCCGTTCTGCTGCCGCTGCTCAGCCTGCTCGTCCTGGCCGTCGCCGGACTCCGCACCGCCGCGGGCGCGTTGAGCGTCGGCGACCTGCTCGCCGTTGCCCGGTACGCCGTCCTCGCCGTCGGGGTCGGCGTCCTCACCGGCGCCCTCAGCGGGATCGCCCGGGGCCGCAGCGCCGCCCGCCGCCTGGAGCCGCTGCTCGCCCTGCCCGCCGTCCCGCATCGCGGGCGCGCGCTGCCGCCGGGCGGGACGGGGACGCTGGAACTGCGGGACGTGGAGGTACGGGGGGAGGGGCGACGGCTGCTGACCGGGGTGTCCTTCACCGTGCCGGGCGGGACCTCGGCCGCCCTCGTCGGCCGCTCCGGCGCCGGGAAGTCACTGGTGGCCGCCGTCGCCGGGCGGCTGGCCGACCCGGACGCCGGGACGGTGCTCCTGGACGGCGTCCCCCTCACCGCCGTCGCCCCCGAACCCCTGCGCCAGGCCGTCGCCTACGCCTTCGCCCGCCCCGCGCCGCTCGGCACGACGGTGGCGGACACCGTCACGGCGGGCCCGACCCGCCCCGGCCACGAACGGCTCGCGGCGGCGCTGCGGGACGCCTCTGCCGCCGACTACCTCGACCGCCTCCCCCTCGGCCTCGCCACGCCCCTCGCCGACGCCCCGCTCTCCGGCGGCGAGCACCAGCGCCTGGGACTGGCACGGGCGTTCGCGCGGGGCGCGCGGCTGCTCGTCCTGGACGACGCGACCTCCAGCCTGGACACCGTCACCGAACACCGCGTCCACCGGGCCCTCGCCCGCCGCGCCGGAACCTGCACCCGCCTGATCGTCACCCACCGCGCCTCCACCGCCGCCGCGGCCGACCTGGTGATCTGGCTGGCGGACGGGGGAGTACGGGCGGCCGGGCGGCACCGGGAGCTGTGGCGGGACCCGGAGTACCGGGCGCTGTTCGGGGCGGCGGCGGAGCGCGAGGCGGCGGTCCGTGAGTGAGACCGGGGCGCTGCGCCGGGTGTTCCGGGAGGGCCGCCCCTACCTCCGGGCCCGCAGACGCGCACTGGTCCGGCTCGGCGGCTGGTCCCTGCTGGAGGCCGGGCAGACCTTCGCGGGCGGATACGCCATCGCCCGCTCCCTCGACGACGGCTTCCTCGCCGCCGACCCCGCAACCGGCCTGCTCTGGCTGGGCGTCGCCGCCCTCGCCCTGGTGCCGGCCTTCCTCGCCACCCGGGGCGTCTTCGCCCGGCTCGCCGATCTGGTGGAGCCGTTGCGGGACGGGCTGGTGCGCAGGGCGGTGCGCCGGGCCGTCGGCGAGGGCGGCACGGGCGGTCCGGCGACCGCGGCCCGCGCGCTCGCGCAGGTCACCCAGCAGAGCGAGATCGCCCGGGACGGCTGGGCGGGACTGGTGCTGGCCGCCCGGGGCTTCGTGTTCACCGCCGCCGGGGCGCTGGCCGGAATGGCGGCCCTCGCGCCGAGCCTCCTGCTGGCCGTCCTGCCCCCGCTGCTGCTGGGCGCGGCCCTCTTCCTGGCGACCCTGGCCCCGATGGGCGCCCGCCAGCGGGCCTGTCTCGACCTGGACGAGGAGTACGCGGCCCACGCCGGGCAGACCGCCGGGGCCCTGCGGGACATCGCGGCGGCGGGCGCGGCCGGACCGACGGCCGGACGGGCGGCCGACCTCACCGCCCGGCAGACCCGCGCGGCCCACGCCCTCGCCCGCTGGTCGGCGGCCCGCGTCATCGCCCTCGCCGTAGCCGAACGCCTCCCACCCCTGACCCTCCTCGCCGCCGCCCCCTGGCTGACCCGCACCGGAGTCACCACCGGCGAACTCCTGGGCGCCTTCACCTATCTGACGGCATCCCTGGCCCCCGCCCTGAACGCCCTCCTGACGGCGGTGGGCGCGGCGGGCGGCCGGTTGATCGTCGTCCTGGACCGCTTCACACCTCCGGCGCCTGAACTGGCCTCGCCGCCTTGTTCCGTGCCCGAAGCGCCCTCGCCGCCTTGTTCCGCGCCCGAGCCTCCGCCGTCTTGCCCGGCGCCCGAAGCGCCCCCGGTGCCTTGCGCCGTGCCCGAACTGCCCCTGCCGCCTTGCCCGGCGTCCGAGCTGCCTCCGCCGTCTTGCCCGGCGCCCGAAGCGCCCTCGCCGCCTCGCCCCGCCCCCGAACTGCCCCTGCCGTCTTGCGCCGCACCCGAACTGCCCCCGCCGCCTAGCCCCGCCCCCGAACTACCCCCGCCACCTCGCCCCGCCCCAGGCCGGAGCCCCGCCCTCCGGGCCGAACTCCGCGGGGTCTCCTTCGCGTACGGCCCGCGCGCCCGCCCCGTCCTCGATCGGCTGGACCTGGTCCTGCGGCCGGGCGACCAGCTCGCGGTCGTCGGACCGAGCGGCAGCGGCAAGTCCACGCTCGCGGCGGTCCTGGCGGGTGTCCTCGCGCCCACGGCGGGCGAGGTCCGCTGGAACGACCGCCCCGCGCTCGCCCTCCCCCACGAGGCCCCCACCCTGCGCACCCTGCTCCCGCAGCAGCCGTACGTCTTCACCGGCACCCTCCGCGACAACCTGCGTTATCTGCGCCCCACCGTCCCGCTCGCCGACATCGCGGCGGCGGTGACGGCGATCGGCCTGGAGGCAGTGGTGGACCGCCTCGGCGGCCTCGACACCCCCTTCGACCCGCGTCGGCTGTCCCGGGGCGAGGGCCAGCTCGTCGCACTGGCACGGGCCCATGTCGCGACCGCGCCGCTGCTGATCCTCGACGAGGCCACCAGCCACCTGGACCCGGCCGCCGAGGCCCGCGCGGAGGACGCGCTCGCCGCCCGCGCCGGAACGCTGGTCGTCATCGCCCACCGCCTGACCTCGGCCCGCCGCGCCCCCCGCGTCTTGGTCGTGGACGGCGAGCGGACCGACCTGGGCACCGCCGGTGAACTCCTGACCCGCTCGCCCCTGTTCCGCGAGCTGGCGGGCCACTGGGAGGGACCCTGAGGGGTCGCCGCGATATGCCTGGAGGACACGGACCCCGGCCTACAGCCAGCCGAAGTCCCGGGACAGCCGGATCGCGTCCATCCGATTGCGTGCGCCGGTCTTGCGGATCGCCGCCGCGAGATAGTTCCGCACCGTGCCGCTCGCCAGGTGCAGCGCGTTCGCTATCGAGTTGACCGACTCGCCCTCGGCGGCCAGGGCGAGGACCCGTAACTCGCGGGGCGAGAGCGGCACTTCCGTGGCGCGCAGCAGGCCGAAGGCGAGGGACTCGTCGATGTGCCGCCCGCCACCGGCCACCTTGTGGACTATGGCGGGCAGCTGGTCCACGGCACCGAGCTTGTCGACATAGCCGATGGCCCCGGCGTCACCGGCCCGCCGCAGATCACCGGCGCGGTCGCCCCGCGCCAGCACGACCAGCGCGGGGGAGTGATCGGAAGCGGGACTGAGCGACTCCATGAAGGTCAGCACCTCCATGGAGTCCGGACACTCAAGATCGGCCAGCAGCACATCCGCCGGACACTCCGTCATACAGCCCCGCAGTCCGCCCTGGTCCGTGGTCCGTACCTTGATCCGTGGATCCGTACTGAGCAGACAGGCCAGAGAAGCCCGCCACAGGGGCACCGCGTGGACCAGAAGAACGGTCGTCATGGAGAACTCCTCCGCTCGGTACGTCGGTGACGGCACCGCCGGTCGTGCGGGCCGTCCCGGGGCGTGCCGCCCCGGCCGTGCTGCTCGATCCTGTTCCTTAGCTCGCTTTCCGCGCATGCGCGTACCCTGTGTGCGCGACCGCTCACCAGTTGAGCACGATGGATGGGTAATCCACTGACAAAATGCCTAATACGCCAGGTGGACGGGCGTAGCTGGCCAGAAAGTGCGGCCGGGGCCCTGGTCGGAGCGGTGTTCAGGGGTGGTGTTCGTGGGCGGTGTTCATCAGCGTGTTCAGGGGAGGGGAGCGGCGAGATGGGCGCAGTGGTGAGCGGCAGCGGTCCTGGGGCGCGCGAAGTGGGTTCCCTGCCCGGTGTCGGCCGGACGGTCGACATGGCCCGGCGGCTCCTGGCTGCCGGGGAGTGGCGTCCCGCCGAGGCCGACGCCGACGCGGCGGCGGCCGTCCGCACCCGGCTGACGGCCCGCCTCCCGATCCGCGCGCAGACGTCGACGCTCGCCACCACGGACCGCGACCGACGGCTCCAGCGGGTCCTGCGCACGACGCTGCACCATCTCGACGCCGGCGCGCTCAGCCCGCCCACGACGGCCCTGCTGGCAGCGGTGGCGCGGGCGTTCCGGCCCTGGCATGCCTTTCCCAACCCACCCCGCGCGGCGGCGGCTCCCAGATATCCGGGGGGTACGTCCACCCCGCCGACCGCGACGGGCGAGGCCCTGCTCGGCCCGCTGGCCGACCTGTTCGGGACACTGGCGGCACCCCTGCCGCCCGGGACCGTCCCGCTCACCCCGCGCACGCAGCCCTGGACGGTCGTCCACGAGGGCCGCTTCCGTCACTACGGCAGACCCTCCCCCTCCGTCTGGACCGCCGACACCTTCGTCTGCCCGGCGTGCGGGGGCAGGGCCGGTCCGTGGACGGTGCGCTGCGACTGGCGTGCCTTCACACTGGGCTGCGGGTGCGGGACGGTGACACGGGAACACGGGCTGGCGTTCTCGGAGGTGTGGCTGGTGCTGGGGGAGGACCGGGCCGGGGCGGACTGACGGCCCACCCGGGGCGCGCCCTACGGGCGGTACGCCGCCCGGTTGTGGTAGGACACCTGCTCCGCCGGTAGCTTCGCCGGTGCGAAGAGCTGGTCGACCGTGACGAAATGGAAGCCCTTCGCCTTGAGGGTCTTGATGATGTCCGGTACGGCGTTGACGGTCGTCCTGTGGATGTCGTGCAGCAGGACGATGTCCCCCGGCCTGGTCTGGTCCCTGACGGTCCGCACGATGCGGGCCGGGTCCCGGTACTTCCAGTCCAGGGTGTCGACGCTCCAGTGGACCAGCGGACGGTCGGACGCCTGGCGGACGGCGGTGTTGTGGGCGCCGTACGGGGCGCGCATGGTCGTGGGCTCGATGCCGGTGGCCTGCTTGATCGCGGTGTCCGTGCGGGAGAGCTGGGAGCGGATCTGCGCGGTGGTGAGGCGGGTGAGGTCGGGGTGGTCCCAGCTGTGGTTGCCTATCTGGTGTCCGGCGCGGGACGCGTTGCGCGCGGTGGCCGGGTAGCGCTGGACGTTCTTGCCGACCAGGTAGAACGTCGCCTTGACGTTCCGCTCCTTGAGGATCGTCAGCAGTCGGGTGGTGTCGGCGGCCGGGCCGTCGTCGAAGGTGAGTGCCACGCACTTCACCTTGCGGCAGTCGACGGCGGCGGCTGAGGCGGGCGCTGCGGTGCCGATCAGGGTTCCGCCGCACAGGGCGGTGAGGACGGCTGAGGTGACGAGGCGTCGGTGCATCGGTTCCTCCAGGGCGAGCGGGCTTGCCTTGCCCTGTGAGACCCACACCGGGAGGGGTTGGATGCGCTCGGGTGCCGGGGAGTTCCGGTGCGTTCCGGGGGGTTCAGGCGAGTTCCCGCCGCAGTCCGGCCGGGGCCGCCCCCGGGGGCGATTGTCAGTGGTGGCTGCGACGCTGGAGAGATGAACAGCGATGAGGAGCGACTGCTGCGCGGGCGCGTCTACGGTACGGACCCCGACCACCCGGGGGCCCGGCCGGGGCAGCGCTACGTCCATCTGATCGGCGGCCCGCTGGACGGCCTGCTGCTGGACATCACCGGGTGGACACCCGGCGAGATCGCGGGCGGCGCCGGGTGGACACCCGGCGAGATCGCGGGCGGCGCCGCCCTGCGCACCGACCTGGGGCGACACGGCGTCGGCGGCCGGGCGATATACGACCCGCGCCCCGGTGACCCCCGCCGCTTCGACTGGACCGGCGACAGCCCGTGAACGCACAGGGCCTACTTCCGCCGACGGGCCGCCTCGATGAGGAACGCCCAACCCAGGCAGGCCAGCCCGGCGATCAGCGAAACGTAGAAGGCGCTCTCGAAGAGCGGGCCGTTCGCGCCCTCGACCCTGCCGTCCGCGTGCGCGCACGACTTCTCGAAGGGGAAGCTTCCGGTGCGCAGGTCGGCGCAGCTGTTCTGGAGATCCTCGTGGAGCACCCCGGCGTTGATCCAGGAGAGCAGCCAGAGCAGCAGGAAGGCTCCGAGGAGCGCGCAGACGGCTCCCCACAGCTGGTTCAGTCGCCGCTCGCTCACACCGCGGAGGGTACCTGTCCGCCGTCCTCGCGGATTCCCCACGGTGAGCCGTACGCGGTCAGCAGGTCGAGGAAGGGGCGCGGAGGGAGAGCCTCCGGGCCGAGTACGCCCGTCCCGGACCATGCGCCGGTGGCGAGGAGTTCGAGGGCGACGACCGGGTTGATCGCGGTCTGCCACACCACGGCCTGGGAACCGTACTCCCGCATCGACCACTGGTTGTCGACCACGTGGTACAGGTACACCTCGCGCGGGCGGCCGTCCTTGGTGCCCTTCACCCAGGTCCCCGCGCAGGTCTTGCCGGTCATCCGGGGGCCCAGCGCGGCCGGGTCGGGGAGGCACGCGGCGACCATGTCACGCGGGGAGACCCGCACCGGGGTGCCGTCCTCGCCCCGGACCGTGACCGGTTCCGTCGCGTCCAGGCCGAGGGCGTGCAGGGTCTTCAGCTTGCCGATGAAGTCATCGCCCAGCCCGTACTTGAAGGTGACCCGCCCGGCGTCCACCCAGCGCGGTACCAGCAGCACCTCCTCGTGCTCGACATTGACGCACTCGACCGGGCCGATGCCCTCGGGGAAGTCGAAGACCTCCGGCTCGCTGAACGGCTCGGTGGTGAACCAGCCCCGCCCCCGCTCGTACACCACCGGCGGGTTGAGGCACTCCTCGATCGTCGTCCAGATGCTGAACGACGGGGCGAAGTCGTATCCCTCGACCGTCAGATTCGCGCCGTCGCGGATACCGATCTCCTCGATCTCGTCGAAGAGCTCCTCCGCCGCGTACCGGGCGAAGACATCCGACAGACCGGGCTCCACCCCCATACCGGCCAGCGCCAGCCGGCCCGACGCCTCCCAGGCGTCCGCCCGCGCGAACTGCTCGTCGCCCAGCTTGACCCCGCACCGCTCGTACGGCTGCTCCGGGTGCGGCCGGGACAGGGACATCGCCATGTCGAGGTAGTGGCTGCCGGCCGCCAGCGCGGCCTCGAACAGCGGCATCACAAAGCGCGGGTCCGTCGCGTTCAGCAGCACATCGCACCGCTCCTCGGTGAGCAGCGCGGCGACCGCGTCCTGATCGGAGGCATCGATCCGGCGTGCCGTGAAGCGGCCCCCGGCACCGTCCCCCGAGTTCACCGCCGCCACCGCCGCGACCGCCGCCTCGGCGCGGCCGAGGTCGTAGTCGGCGACGACGAAGCCGTCGAAGAAGTCCCGGCGGGCCGCGATCCGGGTGATCGCGGTACCGACACCACCGGCGCCCACAAGCAGTACACGCATGACGAAGCCCTCTCTCCCCGGGTCCGCGCAGGTCCGCGCCCCTGGGAGGGATGAAAGCCGGGCCCGGGAGGTAAGGTCAATGGTGTTGGCATAAGGGCGATGCCGACGATGCCATCAGTGCCATCAATGCCATGGATTCGACCGGTGCCACCGGCTCGATCGATGCCACCGGTTCGATCGGTTCCCTGGTGTGCGGGCGAGGCCGGGCGCGCGGCCCCGCCTCGCCCGCCCTGCCCGCCCTGCCCGCCCCGCTCACCTCGCCCACCTCGCCCGTTCGGAGTCCGGAGGCAGCCATGGCCAAGCCCGTCGTTCCCGAGGAGGCCCGCAGGCGGCGGCGTCCCACCCGGCAGGGCACCGTCCTGTCGGAGCGGCTGATCATCGACACCGCCCTGCGCATGCTGCGCGAACACGGCGGCGCGGGGCTCACCGTCCGCCGCCTCGGCACCGCGCTGGGCGCCGACCCCAGCACCCTCTACCGGTACTTCGACGGCATGGACGGCCTCACCCTCGCCATCGGCGAGGAGCTCATCGGCCGCGCCCTCGACGGCTGGACCGGCACCGGCGACTGGCGCACCGACCTGCGGGACATCGGCCTGCGCATCCATGGCGCCTATCTGGCCCACCCGCAGGCCGCCGTCCTCACCGCGAGCCGGGTGACCGGCAGACCCCGGGAGATCGCCGCCGACGAGACCGTCCTCGGCATCCTGCGCACCGCCGGGTTCCCCGACGCCGACGCCGTCCTGATCTTCCACGCCTTCATCGACCAGTCCCTCGCCTTCGCCGCGCTGGACGCCGGAGCCCTCGCCCTGACCGAGACCTCCCGCACCTCTGACGAACGCCAGTGGGAGTCCACATACGCC
Source organism: Streptomyces sp. NPDC004610 (assembly GCF_040609715.1). Taxonomy (NCBI): domain Bacteria; kingdom Bacillati; phylum Actinomycetota; class Actinomycetes; order Kitasatosporales; family Streptomycetaceae; genus Streptomyces; species Streptomyces sp. NPDC004610. The sequence continues at coordinate 85,314 of NZ_JBEXLA010000035.1, forward strand.
CGGCTGCCCGCCGACACCTATCCGCACATCGCCGCGACCGCCCCGCTGCTCGCCGCCCGGATGAACCACAGCGCCTACCCGGTCGCCCTGGACATGCTGCTGGCCAGCGCGGACGGCCGGCTCAAGGCGCTGGACGGCCGATGATCAAGCCGGTGATTAATCGGTTGCCGGACGGCGACGGCCGTGGATGCAATGGCGGCCATGCCGAACCATGAGCACACCGTAGGTACGGGACCACGGCCCGGCGGCGGGGCGTCGTCCCCTGTCCGGATCGGCGCTCTCGCCCCGCTGACCCGGCCCGGATGGACCGAGGCCGGGCGGCAACTCCTCGCCGGACTGGAGCTGGCGGTCCGGGATGTCAACGACGGCGGCGTCGACGGGAGCGGCATCGACGGCGGCGGCATCGACGGCAGGCCGCTGGAGCTGCTCGTCCGGGACACCGCGGCCGATCCGCGCCGGGCCGCGGCGGCGATGGACGAGCTGGCGGAGCTGGGTGTGCCCGCGGTCGTCGGCGAGTACCACAGCGTGGTCGCCCGGAGCGCCGCGGCCCACGCGGACGTGCTCGGGCTGCCGTTCCTCTGCTCGTCGGCCGTCCTCGACGACCTCACCGAGCGGCCGACCGACTGGGTGGCGCGCATCGCCCCGGCCCAGTCCCACGGCTGGCGGAGCTACGCCGACCACCTCCTCGACGCGGGCCACCGCCGGATCGCCGTGGTCGCCGACCCCGGCCTCTACTGGGCGTCCGGAACCGGCGTCCTGCGCGAACACCTCGCCCCGCGCGGCGGCACGCTCACCGCGTTCGACACCCGCGCCCACACCCCCGACGCCCTGTGCGACGCCCTCGCCGGGCAGGACCTGACCGCCCTGCTCCTCCTCGTCGGACACCCGGAACCCGCCGTGCCGATCGTCCGGGCCGTCCGCCGCGACCGGCGTCTCACCGGCCTCACCCTGGGCGCCCCGGCCGGTCAGCCGGAACTGCCCGAGTGGGAAACCCTGCTCGGCGCCGACGGCACCGCCATCCCCTTCCTGCGCTATCTGCCCCGCCACCTCACCCCCCTCGGCACCCGCGTCGAGGCCGCCCTGCGCGGCCGGCTCCCCGGCGCCCCCTCCTTCGTCGCCTTCGAGGGCTACGACACGATCCTGGTCCTCGCGGACGCCCTCCGCGCCCATGGCACCGACCGGGCACGGCTCGCCGCGTCCTGGCGGCGGACCGCCGTCGACGGCACCCGGGGCCGGATCCGGTTCTCCCGCCCGCCGGGCACCGGGGTGTGGCAGTGGGCCCGGCCACCGGTCCAGGTCGCCGACCGGGACCCGGCGGAGCCCGCCCGGTTCCGGGTGCTGCGCCAGGAGTGAGCGACGGTCACGGCACAGCCGGGCCCGGGGCGGCGGAGGTGATCCCCCGTTCCGCCGCCCCGGGCGCTCAGGGTGGGGGTCAGTAGCCGGTGCTGACGGTGACTCCGCTGAAGCCGCTCACCGCGTGGAGGCTGATGTACTGGGCGCCCGCGGGCGGGTTGCTCACGGTCAGGGTGTGGCTGTTGCCGGTGCCCGTGGCGCGGTGGGTGTTGCTGGTGGTGCTGGGCCAGCCGCTGCCGCTGTAGTAGAGGTCGGCGTCACCCGTGCCGCCTGAGGTGGTGATCCTCAGCTGGGTGGTGCCGGCCGGGACATAGAGATAGAGGTAGGCGTAGTTTCCGGTGGTGGCGGACTGGTTGCTGCGCCGGCAGTTCTGGCCCAGTTCCCGGATGTCGCCGCCGGTGCACTCGGTGACGGTGCCGCCGCCGCCGACGGTGACGGTCCGGGTGGCGGTGGCCTTGGCGCCCTTGTCGTCGGTGACGGTCAGCGTGACCGGGTAGCTGCCGGCGGCGGCGTAGGTCTTGGTGGGGTGGGTGGCGGTGGAGGTGGTGCCGTCACCGAAGTTCCAGGACCGGGCGGCGATGGTGCCGTCGGAGTCGGCCGACTGGTCGGTGAAGGTGACCGACAGATCCTGGACGGCGGTGGTGAACGCGGCGGTGGGCGCCTGGTTGCCGGGCGGGTTGGTGCCCCCGCCGCAGTCACCGGCCGCGCAGCCCGCCAGCCAGGTGTACCAGTCACTGTCGTAGTGGGTGCCGATGGTGCCGGTCAGATAGGTACGGGCGGCGCTCCAGTTACCGGCCCGGTAGTGGCCGAGCACGGTGTCCAGGTCGGCGCGGTGCTTCTCCAGCATGTACCGGGTGGCGAGGTAGCCCCACCGGTAGATCCGGGTGGTGTCATGGCTGTAGGTGGTGGAGAAGAGGGTGCTCAGGGCGTAGGTCTTGCGGCCCGCCTCGGTCATCGCCGCGGTGTAGGGCACCCCGCGGTAGGAGTAGGAGACGTACTCGGCGAAGCCCTCGATCCACCAGATGGTGGGGGTGGTGATGTTGGCGCCGAAGTCGCCGTACATGTCGAAGCGGCCGTCGAGGTAGTGGGTGTACTCGTGGTTGAGGTTCCAGATCTGGAACTCCGGACGCAGCCACTCGGCCTCGTAGGCGATGAAGCGGGCCTGGTTGCCCGCGGCGGCCGGGTCGCCCTCCAGGTACATGCCGCCGTTGTTGGTGTCGATCCCGTACAGGGCACCGGCGTAGGTCTGGTAGTCGGTGCTGGAGTCGAAGACGACGACCTCGATGTCGGTGTTGTTGTCACCGGCGACCGGGCCGCTGTCCCGGGCTATGCCATGGAAGTAGGCGTCCTGGCTGCGCAGGCTGTCGCAGCTCGCGGACAGCTCGGCGGACGCCATCTGCTGCGCCTTGATGGTGATGCTGGAGCTACAGGTGTACGTGACCGGCAGCACCGCCCGCGCCAGCTGGCCCTGGAGGTCGCAGGTGCCGTAGTAGGAGCAGTTGGCCTTGTCGTAGTAGTCGGTCATCTCGGCCACGCCGACCCAGAGCGGGGCGGTGGTGCCCTTGAGTGAGGTGGAGTTCAGCAGCCCGGCGGCCAGCGGACGGACCTTGGTCCGCAGCGCGGAGTGCTGGAGGAACCTGCCCAGTTCGCGCCCCGCGTTGGAGGTCAGATACGACTGGTCCGTGCCCAGCAGCGAGAGATGACCGGACGCGAAGGAGTACAGGGCGTCGATCAGAGAGGGGTCGGACTGGACCGCCGTCACGAACGCGGGCACCTGATGACCCCGGAAGGTCACCGTGTAGACGTTGTTGACCGCGTTGAGCATCCACCAGGAGGAGTTCCAGGTGGAGTCGTAGTCGGCCAGCAGCCGCTTGACGACATACAGATAGCGGGCGTTCTCCTCCGCGCTGTCGATCAGGGTGACGGCCTCGGCGAGGGTCTCCCCGTTGGCGTCAGTGACATCACGGGAGTGCGAGCTGGCGAAGAAGGCGTCCAGCCCGGCGCGGATGGCCGTCTGGAGCCCGGTGCCGTAGGCGCCCACGGCACCGGAGTTGTAGTACTGGACGTAGTACCCGGCCCGCAGAAACAGTACGAGCTGGGGCATACCGGTGCTGGAGTCACCAGGGTAGGACGCCGAGCCGTCGCGCAGGGCGTAGGCGACGGTGGTCATCTGCGCCTCGCGGAACGCCCCGTAGGCATCGCTGCCGGTCAGGCTGAACAGGGTGTTCACACAGTCGGTGGTGGACGCCTTGATCTGCTGGACCAGCGCGCTGCCGGTACGGCCGGTGAAGTCGGAGACGGCACAGGCGGCGGCGGGCGCGGCCTTCACCGCCGGTGCCGACTCCGCTGATTTCGCCGGGGCCGACTCAGCCGACTCGGCGGGCGCCGACTTCGCTGTCTTCGTCGGCGCCGACTCCGCCGACTTCGAAGGCCGCAGCGGCAGTTCGGCATGGCTGCCGTACGACTCCCTGAGCGCGTCCTTGCTCGCCGCGAGCGGGGGGAGCTCCGACGCCTTGAGTCGGCCGTCCCCGACATGCTCGGAGTCCCCGGGGGCGGACTCGGCCACGGGCGGGGGACCGTCCTGCCGGTCGCTCGGGGCGGCGATCGGTACGGAGGCCATCGGCGCGCCGGTGCGGGCACCGGCCGGCTGGGTGAGCAGACCGGCGCCCATGACGGCGGCCAGGGCCAGCGGCAGAGCCGCGCCCAGACCGCGCCGGACATACGACGTTCTCACTGTGCCTCCCATGAGGGGTTGGACCACGGGACATGTGGTCTATGGGGGATGAGAGGGCCGTGGATCGGGGAGGGCCGTGCTGTCTGCCTAGGGGGAGCACGACCGATGCCAACCGCTGAGTGCGGCGAAGTTGACATGACCACGACCTGATGTGACATGTACCATTGCACAGGTGACATGTCAGAGGGAAGTCATCCGGCGGAATCCAGGGTTACCAATTGCCTTGTGTGACAGGTGAGTTGACATCCCGGCAGGGGATACTGATCAGGTCACCTGAGATCAAGTCACCTGAGACAGGGGGACCGGTTGTGGGCGAGGGCAGCCGAAGAAGCCGCTACCGGCCGTCCGCCCACAGGGTGCGGACATGTGAGAGGTGGCGCCGCATGCACTCCTCCGCCGCCTCCACCCGACCGGCCACCATCAGATCGAGCAGCTCCACATGCTCCTGCGCGGAGGCGACCAGCCGCCCCGTCTCGTTGAGACTGCCCAGCCCGAACAGCCGGGACCGCTTGCGCAGATCGGCGACCACATCGACCAGGTGACCGTTCCCGGCCAGCGCCAGCAGCTCCAGATGGAACCGGTGATCGGCTTCGAGGTACTTGAGGACGTCATGCTCCTCGGCCGCCGTGACGATCCGCCGGGCCAGCGGACGCAACGCCTCCAACTGCTCGGCGCTCGCCGTCGCGGTGACCCGGCCGACCATGGGCACCTCGATCAGCGTCCGGATCTCGGTGAACTCGTCGAGATCCTGCTCGGTCATCTCCGTGATCCGGAACCCCTTGTTGCGCACCGCCTCCACCAGGCCCTCCCGGACCAGATCCAGCATGGCTTCGCGCACCGGAGTGGCGGAGACACTGAGTTTCGCGGCCAGGGTCGGCGCCGAGTAGATGACCCCGGGACGGAGTTCACCCGCGGTGAGGGCGGCACGGAGGGCATGGGCGACCTGGTCGCGCAGATGGGCCTGGACGGAGATCACCTGCGGTCCGAGATGAGGCATCCGTGTTCCTCCGTGGTTCCTCAATCCGATCAGCCCATTAACCTCCGACTATACAATGTGACGTTGCTGTGCCTGCTGCCGTGACTGCTGCCATGGACGTTGCTCTGACGGACGGTCGGCGACCCGTGCGCGGCGCCGGGGACGAGGCCGGTGCGCCCCGGGTGATCAGGACAGAGCGTCGGCCATCCAGCTCTCGATCTCGTCGGCGCCCCGGGGCAGTCCGGCCGACAGACACACCGCCCCGTCGGCCGTGATGACGAAATCGTCCTCGATCCGTATCCCGATCCCGCGCAGTTCCTCGGGCACGGTCAGGTCGTCGGGCTGGAAGTACAGCCCGGGTTCGACGGTCAGCACCTGACCCGCCTCCAGCACCCCGTCGAGATAGGTGGTGCTGCGGGCGGCGGCACAGTCATGGCAGTCCAGGCCGAGCATATGACCCGACCCGCACACGGTGTAGCGCCGGTACAGCTCCGCCTCCGGTGTCGCGGCGGAACTGCCGTACGGCCGCAGCCCCCAGGCGTCCAGGCCCTCCGCGAGGACCCGCATCGCGGCCTCGTGGAAGGCGCCGTACCGGGCGCCGGGCCGCAGCGCCGCGATACCCGCCGACTGGGCGGCGAACACCAGGTCGTACACCCGGCGCTGGACCTCGCCGAAGCGACCGCCGACCGGGAGGGTGCGGGTGATGTCGGCGGTGTAGAAGGAATCGGCCTCCACACCCGCGTCCAGCAGGAGCAGATCCCCGTCCCGCACCGGGCCGTCGTTGCGCATCCAGTGCAGGACACAGGCGTGCGCCCCGGCCGCCGCGATGGTGTCGAAGCCCAGCCCGTGCCCGCCGAGCCGGGCCCGCCGGCCGAAGGTGCCCTCGATCCAGCGCTCCCCGCGCGCGAGGCGGGTGGCGTACGGGAGTTCGCCCACCACGTCCTCGAAACCGGCGACCGTGCACTCCACGGCCGTCCGCAGCCGACCGATCTCCCACTCGTCCTTCACCAGCCGCAACTCGGCGAGGAAGGTGAGGAGTTCGGCGTCGGCCCGGGGGTCCGTCGACAGCTGCGCGTCGAGATGGGCGTCCGTGCCGCGCAGCAGCCGGGTCGGTACGTCGTGGCGCAGTGCCCGGTCCAGGTCGTCGCGGGCGGCCACCTCGATGCCGAGGGCGTCCGAGGTCTCCGCGAGTGTCCGGCGCCGGCCGACCCAGAACTCGCCGTGGCGCCGGTCGCCGTAGAACTCCGTGCCGCGCGGTCCGCCGTCGCGCGGGGAGCGGGGCCGGGTGAACAGGGTGACCGTGTGGCCGCCGGTGGTGGGTTCGAGGACGAGGACGCTGTCGGGAACGGCCTCCGGTCCCTGCTCGGCGGTGAGATGGACGAACGCGGAGTGCGGCCGGAACGCGTAGTCGAAGTCATTGCTCCTGACCTTCGGGCCGCCCGACGGAACGACGATCCGCTCACCGGGAAACCGCTCGGACACCGCCGAGCGCCGCTTCGCCGCGTACGCCGCGCCCGGCAGCGGCGGCAGCGTCCGGCCGGTGTCCGCCCAGCCGCCCAGGAAGGGGCCGTCGGTGCCCTGCGCACCGTCGCGTGGGCCGTTGTGCTCTCTCATCGCTGGGTTTCCCTGTGTCGTGACGGGTGGAGCGGAGCGGGGTGGGGTGGGCCGGAACCGGGTGGGGGTCGGGGCCGGGTCGGGCGTCAGGCGCGCAGCCGTGCCATCCATCGCTCCACCTCGTCCGCCTCCCTCGGCAGAGCGGCCGAGAGATTCTCGTTGCCGTCCTCGGTCACCAGGAGGTCGTCCTCGATCCGGACGCCGATGCCCCGGAACTCCTCCGGCACGGTCAGGTCGTCGGACTGGAAGTAGATGCCCGGCTCGACCGTGAGCACCATGCCCGGCTCCAGCGTCCCGTCGACATACAGCTCGGTACGGGCCTTGGAGCAGTCGTGGACGTCCAGGCCGAGCATGTGACCGGTGCCCGCCAGGGTCCAGCGCCGCTGGAGCCCGAGGGTGAACGCCTCCTCCGCCGACCGCCCCTCGAACAGCCCCCAGGCGGCCAGGTGCTCGGTCAGCACCCGCTGCGCCGCGTCATGGAAGTCCCGGTACGCGGCACCCGGTTTGACGGCGGCGATGCCCGCCTCCTGCGCCGCGTACACCGCCTCGTAGACCGTGCGCTGGACGGGGGTGAAGCGGCCGTCGACCGGGAGGGTGCGGGTGATGTCGGCGGTGTAGAGGTGGCGGGTCTCGACCCCGGCGTCGAGCAGCAGCAGATCGCCCGGCCGGGCCTCGCCGTCGTTGCGGACCCAGTGCAGGGTCGTGGCGTGCGGTCCCGCCGCGCAGATCGACGCGTAGCCGACGTCATTGCCCTCGATCCGGGCGCGGGTGAAGAAGGTGCCCTCGATCCGCCGCTCGGAGGTGGGCCCGGAGCCGGCCAGGACACGGACGACGTCCTCGAAGCCCAGGGCGGTGGCCTCGCAGGCGAAACGGAGATCGGCGATCTCGAACGCGTCCTTGACCAGCCGCATCTCGGAAAGCGCGCTGCGGAACTCGTCGTCGTCCCCCGGCGCCGACTTCCCGGCGAGGGCGGTGTCGATGCCGCTGTCGAGGCCCCGGAGCAGCCGGACCGGGCCGGTGGCCGTGGCGAGGCGGTCGGCGAGGGTGCGGACATCGGCGCAGTCCAGACCGAGCAGCCGCTCGTTCTCGGTGAGGCTGTTGCGGCGGCCGTCCCAGAGCTCGCCGTGGTAGTCGAGCCAGAACTCGCCGTTGTCCCGGTCGGAGCGCGGCAGCAGATAGGCGACCGCCCGATGCCCGCCGCCCTCCCCGTCGTGCCGGTCCGGCTCCAGGACCAGTACGGCGTCCTGCGACTGGTCGCCGGTCAGATAGACATAGTCGGAGGACGGCCGGAAGGGGTAGGCCGTGTCATTGGCGCGGACCTTCGCCCGGCCCGCCGGGATCACCAGCAGCTCACCCGGGAAGCGCGCGGACAGCCCGGCCCTGCGGTGCGCGGTGTACGCCGCCTGCGCGATCGGCGCGAGGCCGTGGCGCTCGGTGTCCGCCCAGCCCTGCTTCATGTTCTCGGCCAGCTCGGTGCTGACCTCCCGATAGAGACCGTTCTTGCGCTGTGTGCCCTCGTCCGTCTCGGCGGCCACCGGCACCTCCTGAATCCTGAATCCTGCGTCGTACGAGTCATGGACCGATCTCCCCAGGGCACGTCGGCGGCCCTGGGCGCGCCCGCGTGCGGAAGAGCGTTCTCGATGGTGGAGGCGCCAGGGGGGTGTGGCAACGGGGTGAGGCATAAGAGAACGCGCCGGGCGGTCATAACGCGGCGCCGGGACGACGGTGAGGACGGCCCGAATCCCGGCCGAGGCCCGTACACACTCGGCCCGGCTTCCGCGCGCATAATGGACGGCGTTTCCCCATACGGCCGGGTCGAGGTGTACCGATGGAACTGGAGCTGCGTCATCTGCGGGTGCTGTGCGCCATCGCGGATTCCGGGAGCGTCGGCCGGGCGGCGGTCGCCCTCGGATTCACCCAGCCCGCCCTCAGCACCCAGCTCCGCCGGATCGAGCGGCTCCTCGGCGAGGGCCTCTTCGTGCGCAGCAGCGCGGGCATGGAGCTGACCGCCTACGGCGCGGACGTGGTCAGCCAGGCCCGCGAGATCCTGACCCGCGCCGACGCCCTCGTACGACGCCAGCCGGGCGGCGGTGCGACGGCGGCGGCCGGGCCGCTGCGGCTCGGTGCCACCAACACCCCGGTCGTCCCGATGCTCCTGGACACCCTCCGGGACACCTGCCCGGACCTCACGGTCTCCGTCTCCAGCGTCTACGCCACCGGGGAACTCCTCAAGCTCCTGGAGTCCGGCGAACTCGACGCCGCGCTCGGCGTCGACTACCCCGGGCTGCCGGTCCGGCACTCCGCCGCCCTGGCCCACCGTGCCATCAGCACCGTCCCGGTCTTCGTCGCGATCCCCGCCGGTCATCCGCTCGCGCACCGGGTGGAAGTGCCGCTGGAGGAGTTGTCCGAGGACACCTGGTTCGTCTCCTCCGACGACGGGGTCGGCTGGCCCGGCGCCTTCTACGACGCTTGCCAGGCCGCCGGATTCCTGCCCCGGGGCACGCATGAGTTCCATGTGCTCGACCAGTTGCAGTCGATGATCGCCAAGGGGCTGGGAGTGACCGCCGTCCAGCCCACCCTGCGTCCCATCGACGGGGTGCTGGTCAAGCCGCTGGCCGGAGATCCGCTGTGGCAGCGCCATCTGCTGATCTGGCGCCGCGAGGCCGTCGAGGCGTCCGTCGTCGAGTCCCTCCACCACCATGCCGTCCGCACCTACCGCAATCTGCTGGCCCAGGCGCCGCACCTCCAGCGATGGCTGAGCCGCGCGTACACGACGACCCGCCTGCCGGACGGCCTCCGGAGCACGCCGGCCGGTCCTGACGCCTGACACTTCAGAGACGTACCACCGAGACCTGCCCGCGCAGTCAGTCAAGGGAGACGTTCATGCTCAGCAAGCGGGAAGCCGCCGAAGCCGTCCGTGCGGCCAAGGTGAAGACCGGCGTCACCTGGGCCCAGCTCGCCGAAGCGGTGGGCAGACCGCTCGCCTGGACCACCGCCGCCCTGCTGGGGCAGCACCCCATGGGCGAGGAGGAGGCGGCCACCGCGGCGGCCCTCCTCGAACTCGGCGACGACGCCGCCCTCGCCTTCCGGCTCCAGCCGACCCGGGGCGCCCTGGACGCCGCCGTCCCGGTCGACCCCACCGTCTACCGGCTCTACGAGATCGTCCAGGTCTACGGGCCGACGATCAAGGAGCTGATCCATGAGCAGTGCGGCGACGGCATCATGAGCGCGATCAACTTCCGGCTCGACGTACGGCGGGTGCCGGACCCGGCCGGTGACCGGGTGGTCGTCACCCTGGACGGGAAGTACCTGCCCTATCAGTGGGAGTAGCCGGGTCGCGGTGACGACGGGACCCGCGCCGCCCGCACCGAGGTGGCCCTGACCAGGAGCCGCGCCGGGACGGTCACCGGGTGCGGGCGGTGCTGGGGGCGCTCGATGAGATCGACCAGAGCGCCGACCGCCGCCCGCGCGCTGCGCCCCGGATCGAGGGTCACCGTGGACACGGGCGGCACGCCCCTCGCGTAGGCCGGGTCCTCGCTGGCGCAGACGACCAGCAGATCACCGGGGACGGACAGCCCGCAGCGCTCGGCCGACGCCAGGATCCGCCAGCCGCACGGATCGTAGATCCCGTACACCGCCTCCGGCCGGTCGGGCCCGGACAGCACGGCGTCGTAGGTGCGGCCCCGGTCCTCCACCAGGGGCGGAGGCATCGGCAGCGAGCGGGACCGGACGCCGTGCCGGGCGCACCACTCCAGATAGGCGGCGCGGCAGGTGCGCGTGTAGTGGTCGGCGCCCTGGCCGTCCATCAGGGCGATACGGGCGGCGCCCTGCTCGGCGAGATGGTCGAGGACCTGATGGGTCATGGCCCGGTGGTCGTTGTCGACCCACGCCTCACCGGGACGCGGCGCGGCGGGACGTCCGTCGAAGGCGAGCGGCAGCCCGCGCGCCCGCAGGATCCGGGCGACCGGGTCATCGGCCGGACTGTCCATCAGCAGGACCCCCGCCACCGGGAGCGTCGCCCACAACTCCTCGGCCGGCGCGGAGGGCAGCGCGGTCAGCGCGTAGCCGCGTTCATGGGCGGCGGCCGTCGCGGCGGCGATGGCCTGGGCGAAGAAGGCGACCCCGGCGAAGTTCCAGGGGTCGGGGCCGTAGGTCGTCACCGCGAGGGCGAGGGTGCGGGAGGTGACGGGCCTCGGCCCGTCGCGGTCGCCGTAGCCGAGCGCCGAGGCGACCGCGCGGACCCGTACCCGGGTGGCCGGGGCGAGGCGACCCGTGCCGTTGAGGGCGTGGGAGACGGTCGCGGTGGACACCTCCGCCGCGCGGGCGACATCGGCGATGGTCGTTCGGCGCACGCGCCCCAGAGTACGGAATCCGTGGCGAAACGGGGAGAGCGCTGCGGATATCGATGGTGCCGGGCGCTGGTGGTTATGGGCTTAACCACGAAGGATGCTCGACAGCGCGAGGGGCGCGACCCGGAGCGCCGCCAACCGTGGCAGACAGGGTGGCGGGTGGCACTCCGTTGCGGGTGACAGACCGTTGCGGGTGGCACTCCGTTGCGCGTGGCACACCGTTGCGGGTGGCGCCGCTGCCTGGAGCGCCGCCCACCCGTGGCGGACCGCTGTGCGGGGCGCCGCCCATGTGTGGTGACGCTCATGTGTGGTGACGCTCATGTGTGGCACCGATCGCTACCCGTGGCGCCGGTCATGAAGGGCACCGCTAACCGTGGTGCCGCCCAACTCGCAGCACCGCTAACCGTGGTGTCGCCTACCCGCAGCACGGCTACCCACGGCGCCGCTCACGAATGGCACCGCTACCCATGGCGCCGCCCACCCACAACACCGCTACCCACAGTGCCGCCACCCGCAGCACGGCTACCCACGGCGCCGCTCACCAATGGCACCGCTACCCATGGCGCCGCCCACCCACAACACCACCCACCCACAACACCGCCCCCCCACAGCCCCACCACCCGCACCACCGCTCCCCGGAGCGTCCGCTCCCGCCCACCTCCGTTTCTCTGCCCGTCCGCCGGGCGCGGCGTCGTCGGGCCCGGCACCCTGCCGGGCCGCCGGTGTCCGCCGTTCGCCTCGCGGAGCACCGCCGATCGTAGGGACCACCCATGACCTCTCCGCTCTCCCGTCGTCAGCTCGTCGCCGCCGCGAGCCTGGGCGCGGCGGCGGCCCTCGTCCCGGCCGCGCCCGCCACCGCTGCCGCCGCCGGGTCGAAGCCCCGCCGGTCCGCCGCGCTGATCATCCACAACGCCCGCGTCCTGACCGGCTCCCGGACCTCCACGCGGCCCGCCGACGCACTCGCCGTGGGCCGGGACGGCCGGATCCTCGCGACCGGCGACGCGCATACCGTGCGCCGCTTCACGGGCCGTGACACCGACCACCTCGACGCGCGCGGCGCCACCGTGATGAGCGGCATCGTCGACGGCCACGCCCACCCCCTCGGCGCCGCCGAACGCACCCTCAACCCCTCCCTCCAGCACCAGTCCTTCACCGTGCCCCAACTCCAGGACATCCTGGGCGGGTTCCTCGCCGAGAGCGCCGCCGAGGAACCCGACGGCTGGCTGCTCGCCGAGGACTGGAACCCCATCGGACTGCTCCCCACCGGAACCGTCCCCCACCACTCCCTCCTCGACGCCCTGCCCACCCGCCGCCCCGTCGCCCTCATCGGCAACGACGGCCACAACATGTGGGTCAACCGCCGCGCCCTGGACATCGCCGGGATCACCGCCGCCACCCCCGACCCGCCCGGCGGCGAGATCGTCCGCGCCGCCGACGGCTCCCCGACCGGCCTCCTCAAGGACGACGCCCAGGGCCTGGTCCGCCGTCACATCCCCGGCCCGGACGAGGCCCGGCTCCTCGCCGCCTGCGCCCGCACCCTCCAGCAGGCCGCCGCCCAGGGCATCACCTCCTTCATGGACGCCCTGGTCACCCCCTCCTCCCTCGACACCTACGCCGCCCTGTCCCGCTCCGGCCGCCTCCTCCAGCGCATCGCCCCCGCCCTGCGCCTGGAGACGGAGCAGGTCAAGAACCCGTCGGAGGCCCTGGCGTACGTACGCGAGCTGCGCGCCCGCCACGGCCAGGTGGCCGGACTCCACTTCGGGGTGGCGAAGGTCTTCCTGGACGGGGTGATCGAGTACCCGGCGCAGACCGCGGCCCTGCTCCGCCCCTACCTCGACGAACAGGGCAGACCCACCGACAACCGGGGCGACCTGTACGCCACCTCCGCCGAGTTCGGCCGACTGGCCACGGTGTTCGACCGCGCGGGCTGGCAACTGCACGCCCACGCCATCGGCGACCGCGCCGTACGCACCGCCCTCGACGGCTACGAGACCGCCCTGCGCGCCAACGGGCGGCGCGGCAACCGGCACACCATCGCCCACCTCCAGCTCGTCCACCCCGACGACTACCCCCGCTTCCGGCGCCTGGGTGTCGTGGCATGCATGCAGCTCCAGTGGGCGACCCGTAACACCTGGACGATGGAGGCCCTCGCCCCCTATCTCGGCCCCGACCGCCACCGCCTCCTCTACCCGGCCCGCAGCCTCGAACGCCAGGGCGCGGCCCTCGCGGGCGGCTCGGACTGGCCGGTGGACCCCCTCAACTCCTGGAACCAGATCCGTACAGCCGTGGACCGCGAGGGCGCCGACTCCGAGCAGGGCGCCCTCTACCCCGAACGTGAGGCCCTCAGCCGCGCCTCCGCCCTGCGTATGCACACCGCGGGCTCCGCCCACCAGCTCCGCCTGGACCGGCTCACCGGCAGCCTCACCCCCGGCCTCGCCGCCGACCTGGTCGTCCTGGACCGGGACGTGACCCGCGTCCCGGTGCGCGAGATCAGCGACACCCGGGTGCGTCTGACTCTGATCGGCGGAAAGCGGGCCTACGACGCGGACGCGCCGGATGCCACGGCCTCCCGCGCCTCCGCTCCGGCGGCCGTCGACCGGACCGCCTCCCTGAGCACGGTCCACGGCAGCCGCCACCGGCACTGCGGCTGCGGCCAGGTCTGACCGCCTCCCGGCGCCGGGAGGCCTTCGTCCTGGCGCGGGCGGAGCGGGTCAGGGCCGGTGCGAGGACACCACCCGGAACAGCCGGGGCTGGACATCCGTCGCGATGGTCGCGGCCTGGTCCATATGGACGCGGGCCTCGGGGTTGGTGAGCATCGCGCGGTAGTGCTCCTCGCTCTCCCACTGGGCGTAGTTGATGACGCGTTCGCCGTCCTGGGAGGCGTGGAAGTTGGCGCAGACGAAGCCGGGCTGATGCTTCATGGTCTCCTCGGTGGCCTCGGCGAGGAGGGCGATCAGCTCGGCCTGCCGGTCCGGGGTGACCGTGAAGACATTGATGAGCGTGGTGACCGGGTGGACCGTGTCGATATGAGCGGTAATAGGCATGAGGCTATTGCTCTCCTTACGGGGAGAGGGGTACGCGCAGGCGGCCAGCCGTTCCCCCGAACGGAGGAAGGGGCCTTGGGGAGCGAGGGCAAGAGCCCCGGGCGGGGGAAAGGCGACGGCCTACGGCTGGCCTCAGGGCGGAGGAACGGGACGGCCCGGGGCGGTCGCTCACAAGTCCCGCGCCGCCAGGCCACGCGACGGGTGATCGGGGCCCAGGAAGACGACGATGCCCTTGCCGTCGGGGGAGGGGTGGGTGGCCTGGGTCCAGCCCCGGCGCCGGTAGAAGGACATCGCGCGCGGCGCCTGGGCGGAGGTCAGCAGCCAGCAACGGCCCCCGGGGGCGGTCGCGCTGACGGCCCGTAGCAGGGCCTCCGCCGTTCCGGTGCCCTGGGCGGTGGGGCGGAGGGCGAGTTCGTCGATCTCCAGGGCGCCGACCAGCCAGTCGGTGGCGCGCTCGGGGCCGAGCCCGGCGGCGGCCTGGGGATAGCAGCGGTCGGCGGGGAAGGGGTCGGGGGTGGTCCAGCCGATCGCGAAACCGAGCAACTCCCCGGCGCGGAAGGCGAGCGCGGCGGCGAATCCGGGACGGCGTGCATCGGCGGGGAGCCGGTCGGCGAACTCCGTCGCCTTCTCCTCGTCCTCGTCCCAGGGCGGCGCGCAGAACGCCGCCGCGTAGACCGAGCGCAGGGCGGCGGTGTGGGCGAGCAGGGCGTCGTCCCCGGCGAAGACCTGTACCTGTACCTCCCTCACGCGGCCACCGCCCGCGCGGTCGGATGCAGGGCCGCATGCTCCAGGGGCGCGGACGGGTCGATCGACACGTCCAGTGGTGCCGGTTCGGCGCCGGAGCGCACCAGCAGATCACCGACGGCGGCGATCATCGCCCCGTTGTCCGTGCACAGGCTCAGCGGCGGCACCCGGAGTTCGACCCCCGCCGCCGCGCACCGCTCCTCGGCCAGCGACCGCACCCGCGAGTTCGCGGCGACCCCGCCGACCACCACCAGCGTCCCCACCCCGTGCTCCCGGCAGGCGGCCACCGCCTTGCGGGTCAGGACGTCGGCCACCGCCTCCTGGAGCGCGGCGGCGCCGTCGGCGACCGGCAGTTCCCGGCCCGCGCCCGCATGCCCCTCGGCCCAGCGCGCGGCGGCCGTCTTCAGCCCCGAGAAGGAGAAGTCGTAGCCGCGCGGCAGCGGGCGCGGGAAGGGGACAGCGCGCGGATCCCCCGCGCGCGCTGTCCGGTCGATGGCCGGACCGCCGGGGTACGGCAGCCCGAAGACCCGCGCGACCTTGTCGAAGCACTCCCCGGCCGCGTCGTCCAGGGTGTCGCCGAGATGGTCGATCCGGTCCCTGACCAGGTCCCGCACCAGCAGGAGGGAGGTGTGCCCGCCGGACACGATCAGCACCACGCAGGGGTCGGGCAGCGGGCCGTGCGCGAGGGCGTCGGCGGCGACATGACCGGCCAGATGGTGGACGCCGTACAGCGGGACCCCGAGCGCGAACGCCAGACTCTTCGCACCGGCGAGACCGACCTGGAGGGCGCCGGACAGGCCCGGACCGGTGGTCACCGCGACGGCGCCGATGTCCGCCAGGCGCAGCCCGGCCTTGTCGAGGGCCTGCCCGATGACCGGGCGCAGGGCGTGGAGATGGGCCCGGGACGCGATCTCCGGGACGACCCCTCCGTAGCGGGCGTGCTCGGCCATGCTCGACGCGACCGCGTGCGCGAGCAGCGTCCCGTCGCGGACCAGGCCCGCGCCTGTCTCGTCGCAGGACGACTCGATACCGAGCACGATCGGAGAAGCCGCCATCGCCGCCCTTTCTGCCTAAGCCATGTTGTTGCGCATAGTGTGCAATAAGAGCGGGCGGGATGGGTACCCTCGCGAGGATGCGCAGGCCACGGGCCCGTAGAGTGCGGGTTGTGCGACGCCGCCGCGTCCATCCGTCCCCGCTGTCCGTCCCTGCTGCCCGTCTCCGCTGTCCGTCTGCGCTGCCCGTCCCCGCTGTCCATCCGAGCCCGAGGTGTCCGCTGTGTCCGAACCACGCGCCGAATCCGCCGCATCGGACGCGGTCGTGACCGTCGTCGGCATCGGGGCCGACGGATGGGACGGCCTGCCGGAGCCCTCCCGCGCCGCCCTGCTCGGCGCGGAGGTGCTGATCGGCGGGCCGCGACAGCTGGACCTGCTGCCACCCGGCTGCGCCGGGGAGCGGGTCGTCTGGCCCTCGCCGCTGCGACCCGCCGTACCCGGGCTGCTCGCCGCCCACACCGGGCGCCGGATCGCCGTACTGGCCAGCGGCGACCCCCTGTTCTTCGGCATCGGGCGCGCCCTCACCGAGGTGCTCGGCGCCGGGGGAGTGCGGGTGCTGCCGCACCCCTCGTCCGTGTCGTTCGCCTGCGCCCGGCTCGGCTGGCCGCTGGAGGACACCGAGGTCGTCACCCTGGTGGGGCGTCCGGCGGCCCGGCTCGCCGCGGCGCTGCACGACGGGCGGCGGATCCTCGTCCTCAGCGCGGACGCCACCACCCCCGGCACGGTCGCCGCCCTGCTGCGGGAGAGCGGCTTCGGGCCGAGCCGCATGCGGGTCCTGGAGCAACTCGGCGGGCCCGGCGAGCGGATGGGCGCCGAGACCCCCGCCCAGCGGTGGGCGCACCCACCGGGCGATCCCCTCAACATCGTCGCCGTGCACTGCCTGCGGGACCCGGACGCGCTGCGGCTCGGCGCCGTGCCCGGCCTGCCCGACGACGCCTACGAACACGACGGCCAGCTCACCAAGCGGCATGTCCGCGCCGCGACCCTCGCCGTCCTCGCCCCCGCCCCTGGCGAGGTCCTGTGGGACATCGGGGGCGGCTCCGGCTCCATCGCCGTCGAGTGGATGCGCGCCCACCCGTCCTGCCGGGCGGTGAGCGTCGAACGCGATCCGGTGCGGGCCGCGCGGATCGGCCGCAACGCCTGGCGGCTGGGCGTCCCGGGCCTGGAGGTGGTGACCGGGGACGCGCCCGGCGCCCTGGCGGCACTGCCGTCGCCGGACGCGGTGTTCATCGGCGGCGGGCTCACCGCCCCCGGACTGCTGGACGCCTGCTGGGCGGCGCTGCCGGTGGGCGGACGGCTGGTCGCCAACACCGTGACGCTGGAGTCGGAGACGGTACTCGCCGACGCCCGCCGCCGCCTCGGCGGCGACCTGGTACGGCTCGCGATGGCGTACGCCGTGCCCGTCGGCGGCTTCACCGGGTGGCGGCAGGCGATGCCGGTCACCCAGTGGGCGGCCCGGAAGACAGCCGACGCCCCGGGCACGTCCCCCGCCCGGACCCCCGATCCCCTCACCCCAGGAGCAGACGGATGACCGTGTACTTCATCGGCGCGGGCCCCGGCGCCGCCGATCTGATCACGGTGCGCGGCGCCCGGACCCTGGCCGCCTGCCGGGTCTGTCTCTACGCGGGCAGCCTGGTACCGCGCGAACTCCTCGCGGAATGCCCCCCGGACGCCCGGCTCATCGACACCGCCCGGCTCACCCTGGACGAGATCACCGCCGAACTCCTCCGCGCCCACGGCGAGGGTCACGACGTGGCCCGGCTGCACTCCGGCGACCCGTCCGTGTTCAGCGCGGTGGCCGAGCAGATGCGCCGCCTGGACACGGCCGGTGTGCCGTACGAGGTCGTCCCCGGTGTCCCGGCGTTCGCCGCCGCGGCGGCGGCCCTCAAGCGCGAGCTGACCGTCCCGACCGTCGGCCAGAGCGTCATCCTCACCCGCGTCGCCCAGCGCGCCACCCCCATGCCGGAGGGCGAGGACCTGGCCACCCTGGGCCGCGCCGGCGCGCTGATCGTGCTGCATCTGGCGGCCCGTTATGTGGACCGGGTCGTGGACGAACTGCTGCCCCACTACGGCGCCGAGTGCCCGGCCGCGGTCGTCGCCTACGCCTCCCGCCCCGACGAAGTGATCATCCGGGGCACGCTCGCCGAGATCGCCGGGCGGATGACGGAGGCAGGGATCCTGCGCACCGCCGTGATCATGGTCGGCCGGACGCTGGGGGCGGAGCAGTTCGCGGACAGTCATCTGTACTCGCCGGAGCGGGAGAGGGGTTTGTGCTGAGGGGGTGATGGGTGCTCCGCACAGGTGCTGGGTGCTGGGTGCTGGGTGCTGGGTGCTGGGTGCTGGGTGCTGGGTGCCGGGTGCCGGGTGGTGGGCGGTGGGCGGTGGGCGGGGGTGAGCTGCGGGCCCGCTGGTGACCGGCCGCTGATGACCAAGGCCGACCAGTGACCGGGCCCGTCGCTGACCGGGCCCGTCGGTCGATGCCCCGCCCCGCCCGCCGTTGACCCACGCACCCCGCCCCCGCCCCCCCCGCTCAAGCCACCCCACTCCGCCCCACCACCACCCCCGCTCGGTCGATGCAGAGGACGTCCACCGCGACCGGTGCCCCGCGCAGTACCGCCAGGGCCTCGTCACGGGCCCTCACCGCGACCAGATCGCCGAGCGGCACCCCGGCCGCCCGGCAGAGCTGGAGCGCGGCCAGCCCGGTGTTGGCGTCCGCCACGCGCGCGGCGAGGGCCGGGTCAGCGCCCCCGCGCCGGGCCAGCGCGGCGAGGAACCCCTTGTCCACCTGGGAGCGGGCGGAGTGCAGATCGAGATGTCCGGCGGCGAGCTTGGAGAGCTTGGCGAAACCGCCGCAGACGGTCAGCCGGTCCACCGGATGACGCCGGAGGTACTTGAGCACGGCCCCCGCGAAGTCCCCCATGTCCAAGAGGGCGTCCTCCGGCAGCCCGTACTCCTCGGCCACCGTCCGCTCCGACGTCGACCCCGTGCACCCGGCGACATGGGTACGGCCTGCCGCGCGGGCCACGTCCACCCCGCGGCGGATCGAGTCGATCCACGCCGAGCAGGAGTAGGGCACGACGATGCCGGTCGTGCCGAGGACCGACAGTCCGCCGAGGATGCCGAGCCGGGGATTCCAGGTGGAGCGGGCGATCTCCTCGCCGTGGTCGACGGAGAGGGTGATCTCCACATCGCCGCCCCCGCCCCCGCGCCCGCCACCCCCGTACCGCTCGGCCACCAGGGCCACGTGCTCGCGCATCATCCGCCGGGGCACGGGATTGACGGCCGGTTCGCCGACCGGCAGCGGCAGGCCGGGCCGGGTCACCGTGCCGACCCCGGGCCCCGCCCGGAACACCACCCCCGCCCCGGCGGGCAACCGCCGTACCGTGGCCCGGATCAGCGCCCCGTGGGTCACATCCGGGTCGTCGCCCGCGTCCTTCACCACACCGGCCATCGCCCGCCCGTCCGCCAGTTCCTCGACGGCGAGCGCGAACGCCGGGGTCTGCCCCCGGGGCAGCGTGATCGTCACCGGGTCGGGAAAGCGGCCGGTGAGCAGCGCGGTGTACGCGGCGGTGGTGGCGGCGGTCGCACAGGCACCGGTGGTCCAGCCGGGCCGCAGACCGGTGTGCTTGAGTTGGGCGTGGCGACCGCCCCCGGCCTCGCCGCTCATCGCTCACCGCGCCGGGGACGCCTATGAAGGGAACACATCAGCCGTGCACGTCCTCATCCTCGGCGGCACCACGGAGGCCCGGCTCCTCGCCGAAGCGCTGGCGGCCGTACCGCTGCCCGCGCTGCGGGTGACGAACTCCCTGGCCGGACGGGTCGCCGCGCCCCGCACCCCGCCCGGCGCCCTGCGCGTCGGCGGGTTCGGCGGCGCCGACGGACTGGCCGTCTGGCTGCGCGAGCACGCCGTCTCGGCCCTCGTCGACGCCACCCACCCCTTCGCCGGCACGATCAGCCACAACGCGGCCCGCGCCGCCGCCCGCACCCGGATCCCCCTGCTCGCGCTGCGCCGCCCCGGCTGGCGGCCGGTCGAGGGCGACGACTGGCACGAGGCGGGTTCCCTGGCGGAGGCGGCCGGACTGCTGCCCGCCCTGGGCCGCAGGGTGTTCCTCACCACCGGCCGGATGGGCCTCGCCGCGTTCGCGGACGCACCGGACCCGCTGTGGTTCCTGGTCCGCTCCGTCGACCCGCCCGAGCCGCCCCACCCGGCCCGTATGCACACCCTCCTGGACCGCGGCCCCTTCACCCTCGACGGCGAACGCGAACTGCTGCGCCGGTACGGGATCGATGTCGTCGTCACCAAGGACAGCGGAGGCGCGGCCACCGCCCCCAAACTCACGGCCGCCCGCGAGGCCGGGCTCCCGGTGGTCGTGGTCCGCCGACCGCCGGTACCCGAGGGGACGCGGGTCGTGACCGAGGTGGGCCGGGCGGTGGACTGGGTGAGGCAGGCGTACGCCGGACAGCCGCCCGGCGTGTCCGGTGCTCCCGGTGCTCCTCATGTCTCCGGATAGCGGCGCGGGGTCCACACCACCTCGTCGCCGTCCCCCCGCCGGACGACCCGGGTCTGCGACGACCCGATCAGCAGGATCGTCCGCATGTCGACCTCGGCCGGATCCAGGTCCGCCAGCCGGACGATCCGTACCCGTTCCCCGGCGCCGCCGACATCGCGGGCGACGACGACCGGGGTGCCGGGGTCCCGGTGTTCCAGGAGCAGGTCCCGGGCCTTGCCGACCTGCCAGACGCGGCTGCGCGAACCGGGGTTGTAGAGCGCCAGCACCAGATCCGCCGAGGCCGCCGCCCGCAGGCGTCCGGCGATGACGTCCCACGGTTTGAGGCGGTCGGAGAGGGAGATCGTGGCGTAGTCGTGGCCGAGGGGGGCGCCCGCGCGGGCGGCGGCGGCGTTGGCGGCGGTCACCCCGGGCAGCACCCGCACCGGGACCCGCGCGTACTCCTCCCGCGAGGCCGCCTCCAGTACGGCGGTGGCCATCGCGAAGACACCGGGGTCGCCGCCGGAGACGACGGCCACCCGGCGTCCCCGCAGGGCCAGTTCGAGCGCGAACTCCGCGCGTTCCGCCTCGACCCGGTTGTCCGAGCCGTGCCGCCGCTGACCGGGCCGTACCGGCACCCGGTCCAGGTAGGTGGTGTAGCCGACCAGATCATCGGCACCGGCGAGGGCACCCCGGCTCTCCGGGGTCAGCCACAGGGGCCCGGCGGGCCCGGTCCCGACGACCACGACCTGCCCGGCGACACGGGATGCTTCCGCACGCGGCGCGCTGTCCCCCCGGCCCGGCGACTCAGCGCCCGGCGCGCCGAAGGCACCGGCCCCACGGGCTCCGCCCGACACCCCGGCTCTGCCCGACACCCCGGCTCCGCCTGACACCCCGGCTCCGCCCGCCCCACCGGACTGCCCCGGGCCGTCGGACTGCCCCGGCCCACCGACCTGCCCCGGCTCACCGACCTGCCCCCGACCGTCGGCCACCCCGCCCCCCACCCGGCTGGGCAGCACCGCCACCGAGAAGTACGGCACGGAGTCCGCGTCCACCTCCGCGAGCGTTCCCAGCCGTTCCCCGCTCATCGTGGCCCGCTCCACGTACCGGCTCTCCGCCAGCCGTCCCGAAGCCTCCAGCGCCCTCCGCACCTTGGGGAAGGTGCGGCCCAGTTTCATCACCACGGCCGTGTCCGTCGCCGCCAGCCGGGCGGTCAGCTCCTCCTCCGGGAGCGTGCCCGGCAGCACGGTCAGCACCTCCTCGCCCTCCGCGAGCGGGGTCCCCAGCCGGGCCGCCGCGGCGGACACGGAGGTCACCCCGGGGATCACCTCCGTCGGGTACCGGTCGGCCAGCCGCTTGTGCATGTGCATGTACGACCCGTAGAACAGCGGATCGCCCTCCGCGAGCACCGCGACCGTCCGCCCCGCGTCCAGATGCGCGGCGAGCCGGGCCGACGCCTCGGCGTAGAAGTCCTCCATCGCGCCCCGGTAGCCGCCGGGGTGGTCGGTGGTCTCCGTGGTGACCGGGTAGATCAGAGGTTCCTCGATCTGGTCGGGGCGCAGATGACCCGCCGCGATGGAGCGGGCGATGGAGCGCCCGTGCCGTGCGCTGTGGTACGCGACCACATCCGCCTGCGCGATCACCTCGACCGCCCGCAGGGTCATCAGCGACGGATCACCGGGCCCCAGCCCGACGCCGTACAGCCGCCCCGTGTCGTTCGTCCCGCCGCTCATTCTTCCTCGCTCGCCATCGCGTTGAGCGCGGCGGCGGCGAGCGCGCTGCCCCCGCGACGGCCGCGCACGACCAGGTGGTCCAGGCCGGACGGGTGGGCCGCGAGCGCGTCCTTGGACTCGGCGGCACCGATGAAACCGACCGGGACACCGATCACCGCCGCCGGGCGGGGCGCCCCCTCGTCGATCATCTCCAGCAGCCGGAAGAGAGCGGTGGGGGCGTTGCCGACGGCGACGACCGCGCCGTCCAGCCGGTCCCGCCACAGCTCCAGCGCGGCGGCGCTGCGGGTGGTGCCGAGCCGGGCGGCCAGTGCGGGGACGGCCGGGTCGGAGAGCGTGCACAGCACCTCGTTGTCCACGGGCAGCCGCTTGCGGGTCACCCCGCTCGCCACCATCCGCACATCGCAGAGGATGGGCGCACCGGCCCGCAGCGCCGCGCGGCCACGGGCCACCACCTCCGGCGAGTACGCCAGATCCGCCACCAGATTGACCATCCCGCAGGCGTGGATCATGCGGACGGCGACCTGGGCGACGTCGGCGGGCAGTCCCGTCAGATCGGCCTCCGCGCGGATGGTGGCGAAGGACTGGCGGTAGATGGCCGCGCCGTCCTTCTCGTACGCGTAGGCGGGCGGATGGCCGTGGTCGTGCGTGCTCACGATGGTGTTCTCGCTGCTCTCGATGGTCGTACGGCGCTCAGTGGGCGAGGGCCGTGAGGGCGGTGGTGAGGTCGGTGGGGCCGGTCGCCCGGACGGGCGGCGCCCGGTGGCCGCCGGTGACCACGGACACGTCATAGCTCTGGCCGTCGCCCCGGCCGTGGCCGTCCGGGGCGGTCGCCACCACGTCGATGTGGTCGCCCGCCGGATGTCCGCAGCGGCGTTCGCAGCCCGACCAGTACACCGGCAGCGGGGCGTGGGCCGCCCCGGCGAGGGCCCGTTCCGCGTCCGCCCGGACATCGGCCCGGGACCTGGCGCAGCCGGGCCGTCCGACACAGGCGCCGACCCGGGACCAGGGCGAACCGGGCGCGGTGACCAGGCCGGTGGCGGAGAGCCGGGCCGACGCGACTGCGAAGTCGGCGCCCCGTTCCGTCCCCGTGCGCGTCGCTCTGTCCGACCACGCCGTCTCCGCCGTGGGGACGATCACCCCGCGCCACGGTGTCAGCCGCAGCTCCCCGGCCCCCGCCGTACCGATGAGCGCCCGCCACTGCGAGGGCGTGATCCGGCCCAGCGGGACATGGACGGACAGGGCGGACCCGGCGATTCCGGGCGGCGGCCCCGCGCTGTCCGGCGTGGCGACGGGCTCCCCGTGGGCGGCCCGGAAGCCGATCCCGGCGTCCGCGAGCCGGGCCCGTATCGCCCGGTTCAGCGCACCACGCGCGTCCCCCAGCTCGGCCACCCGCCACACCGGAGCGCCGCGGCCGTCCCGGCGGGACCCGCCCCCGTCCGGCCCGAACCCGCCGCCGGCGTCCCGGCCGCCCCCGCCCCCGCCGCCCCCGGCCCTACTGAACCCGCCGCCGTCCCCACTGAATCCACCAACCCCGTCCCCACCAACCCCGCCCCCACCCCGGCCAACCCCCACGAACGCCTCCGCAGCCACCCGTGCCGCCCTCGGCGCGTCCTGCCAGGCCACCCACACCCGTTCAGCGACATACCGTTCCTCGTCCAGCGGCCCCGCCCACAGCACCGCGCCCCCGTCCGCCGCCGCCCGCAGCGTTACATCCGCGCCCAGCCCGGCCACATCCCCGCGCCCGTCGTCCAGCGCGAACAGGAACCGTCCCGACAGCTCCCGGGCGGGCCCGCTCGCGCACAACTCCCCGTCCAGGGCGGTGAGCCAGGGCCGCACCTCACCGCACCCGCGCCCGTCGAGGCCGGACAGCGGGGAGGCGACGACATTGCGCACCCGCTCGTGCGCGGACGACGGCAGCAGTCCGGCCGCGTCCAGCAGCGCGGCCAGTTCCGCCCCGCACCCCTCGGCCAGTCCGCGCAGCTGCACATTGCCGCGCGAGGTCAGATGGAGATCCCCGTCGCCCAGTCGCCGGGCCGCGTCGGCGAGGGCCTCGGCCTGCGGGAGGGTGAGCACACCCCCGGGAATCCGTACCCGGGCGAGCGCCCCGTCGTCCGCCGGGTGCAGCCGCAGGGCCCCCGGACAGGCGTCGCCGCGCTCCCGCGCCGCTGTGGCCTGGGGAGATGGGCGGGAGGTAGCCGTGGACATGGCGGCGAGCATACCTATCGTCATTCCGGCGGTATCGCCCGCCCGCGCTTCCCGCCCCTTACTGGGCTGCTTACTATGCTCCTCGGTGGATCATCAGATCCACACCATCGCCATGACGGCGACCAGGGGAGGAAGCCCGGTGCGACTCCGGCGCGGTCCCGCCACTGTGAGTCCGGCCACTTGGCCGGGCGAGTCAGGAACTCCCGCCGTCCGACACCGCCCGGGGCGCGGACACCCCGAGGAAGGCCGACGCCGCATGATCCTTCTGCTGTCGACGTCCGACACCGACCTGCTCAGCGCCCGCGCGGCGACCGGCCCGGTCCCGTACCGCTTCGCCAACCCCTCCCGGCTCCCGCTGGACGATCTGCCCGCGCTTCTCGACGACGCCGAACTGGTCGTCGTACGGCTGCTGGGCGGGTTGCGGGCCTGGGAGGACGGGCTGGCGACCCTGCTCGCGGACGGCCGTCCGGTCGTCGTCCTCACCGGGGAACAGGCCCCGGACGCGCAACTCATGGCCGCCTCCACGGTGCCCGTGGGGATCGCCGCCGAGGCGCACGCCTATCTGGCGCACGGCGGCCCCGCCAATCTGGAGCAGCTCGCGCGCTTCCTGTCCGACACGGTGCTCCTCACCGGCCACGGTTTCGAGGCCCCGGCATCCGCCCCCTCCTGGGGTCCCCTGGAACGCGCCGCCCGGGTGCCCGCGGCCGACGCCCCGACCGTCGCCGTCCTCTACTACCGAGCCCACCACATGAGCGGCAACACCGCCTTCGTGGACGCCCTCTGCACGGCCGTCGAGGACGCCGGGGGCCGCCCCCTGCCCCTGTACGTGGCGTCCCTGCGCGCCCCCGAAGCAGAGCTGATCGAGGAACTGCGGGCGGCCGACGCGATCGTGACGACGGTCCTCGCGGCGGGCGGCACCCGGCCCGCCGAGGCGTCCGCGGGCGGCGACGACGAGTCCTGGGACGCCGGCGCGCTCACCGCCCTGGACGTACCGATCCTCCAGGCGCTGTGCCTGACCGGCTCGCGCGCGGCCTGGGCCGGCAACGACGAGGGCGTCTCCCCGCTCGACGCCGCCAGCCAGATCGCCGTACCCGAGTTCGACGGGCGGCTGATCACCGTGCCGTTCTCCTTCAAGGAGATCGACGCCGACGGCCTGCCCGCCTATGTCGCCGACCCCGAGCGGGCCGCCCGCGTCGCCGGGATCGCCGTACGCCACGCCCGGCTGCGCCACATCCCGGCCGGAGCCAAGCGCCTCGCCCTGGTGCTGTCCGCCTACCCGACCAAGCACTCCCGGATCGGCAACGCGGTCGGCCTGGACACCCCCGCCAGCGCCGTCGCCCTGCTGCGACGGCTGCGGGAGGAGGGCTACGACTTCGGTGATACGCCCGTCCCGGGTCTCGCCTCGGGCGACGGCGACGAGCTGATCCGCGCGCTGATCGACGCGGGCGGCCACGACCAGGACTGGCTCACCGAGGAGCAGCTCGCCCGCAACCCGGTGCGGGTGCCCGCCGCCGACTACCGCCGCTGGTACGCCACCCTGCCGCAGGAGTTGCGGGACGCGGTCGAGGAGCACTGGGGCCCGCCGCCGGGCGAGCTGTTCGTGGACCGCAGCCGGGGCGGGGACGGCGACATCGTCCTCGCGGCGCTGCGCTACGGCAATCTCCTGATCCTCATCCAGCCGCCGCGCGGCTTCGGCGAGAACCCCATCGCCCTCTACCACGACCCCGATCTGCCGCCCTCCCACCACTACCTCGCCGCCTACCGCTGGATCGCCGCCCCCGTCGCCGACGGCGGCTTCGGCGCGGACGCGATGGTCCACCTCGGCAAGCACGGCAACCTGGAGTGGCTGCCCGGCAAGAACGCGGGCCTGTCCGCCGCCTGCGGGCCCGACGCCGCCCTCGGCGACCTCCCGCTCGTCTACCCGTTCCTCGTCAACGACCCCGGCGAGGGCACCCAGGCCAAGCGCCGCGTCCACGCCACCCTGGTCGACCATCTCGTCCCGCCCATGGCCCGCGCCGAGTCCTACGGCGACATCGCCCGCCTGGAACAGCTCCTGGACGAGTACGCGCAGATCTCCGCCATGGACCCGGCGAAGCTCCCCGCGATCCGCGCCCAGATCTGGACCCTCATCCAGGCCGCCCGCCTCGACCACGACCTCGGTCTCGACGACCGCCCCGACGACGACGGCTTCGACGACTTCCTCCTCCATGTCGACGGCTGGCTCTGCGAGGTCAAGGACGCCCAGATCCGCGACGGTCTGCACATCCTCGGAGCCCCGCCCACCGGCACCGCCCGCGTCGACCTCGTCCTCGCCATCCTGCGCGCCCGGCAGATCTGGGGCGGCGCCACCGCCCTGCCCGGACTGCGCGAGGCCCTCGGCCTGGACGAGTCCGCCGCCACCCGCACCACCGCCGACGACGCCGAGGCCCGCGCCCGCGCCCTCGTCCAGGCCATGGACGACGTCGGCTGGGACCCGGCCGCCGTCCCCGCCGAACACGGCGAGCAGGTCGCCGCCGTCCTGGACTTCGCCGCCCGCGAGGTCGTCCCGCGCCTGGCCGCCACCACCGCCGAACTCGACCACACCGTCCACGCCCTGAACGGCGGCTTCGTCCCCGCGGGCCCCTCCGGCTCCCCGCTGCGCGGCCTGGTCAACGTCCTGCCGACCGGCCGCAACTTCTACTCCGTCGACCCCAAGGCCATCCCCTCCCGCCTCGCCTGGGAGACCGGGCAGGCCCTCGCCGACTCCCTCCTGGAGCGCTACCGCACCGACCAGGGCGACTGGCCCACCTCCGTCGGTCTGTCCCTGTGGGGCACCAGCGCGATGCGCACCGCGGGCGACGATGTCGCCGAGGCCCTCGCCCTGCTCGGCATCCGCCCCCTCTGGGACGAGGCGTCCCGCCGCGTCACCGGCCTGGAACCCATCCCGGCCGCCGAACTCGGCCGCCCCCGCATCGATGTCACCCTGCGCATCTCGGGCTTCTTCCGCGACGCGTTCCCGCACACCGTCGCCCTGCTGGACGACGCCGTACGGCTCGCCGCGTCCCTGGACGAACCCGCCGACGCCAACCATGTCCGCGCCCATGTCCAGGCCGACCTCGCCGCCCATGGCGACGAACGCCGGGCCACCACCCGCATCTTCGGCTCCCGCCCCGGCACCTACGGCGCCGGGCTCCTCCAGCTCATCGACTCCCGCGACTGGCGCTCCGACGCCGACCTCGCCGAGGTCTACACCCTCTGGGGCGGCTACGCCTACGGCCGCGACCTGGACGGCCGCCCGGCGCGCGACGAGATGGAGACCGCCTACCGCCGCATCGAGGTCGCCGCCAAGAACACCGACACCCGCGAGCACGACATCGCCGACTCGGACGACTACTTCCAGTACCACGGCGGCATGGTCGCCACCGTCCGCGCCCTGCGCGGCACCGCCCCCGAGGCGTACATCGGCGACTCCACCCGCCCCGAGACCATCCGCACCCGCACCCTCGTGGAGGAGACCTCCCGCGTCTTCCGCGCCCGGGTCGTCAACCCCAAGTGGATCGAGGCGATGCGCCGCCACGGCTACAAGGGCGCCTTCGAACTCGCCGCGACGGTCGACTACCTCTTCGGCTACGACGCCACCACCGGCGTCCTGGCCGACTGGATGTACGACAAGCTCACCGAGACCTATGTCCTCGACCCCGCCAACCGCGAGTTCCTCCAGCAGGCCAACCCCTGGGCCCTGCACGGCATCGCCGAACGCCTGCTGGAGGCCGAGTCCCGCGGCATGTGGGAGAAGCCGGACCCGGCGGTGCTGGAGGCACTGCGGCGGGTGTACCTGGAGACGGAGGGGGAGCTGGAGGGCGGGGAGGACGGCTGAGGCCCCGTTCCCGGACAGGACCACGGCCCCACGCGACCGTGGTCCTAGGACCAACGCCTGATCGGCGGCCCACCCCTCTTGCTGTTAGCGTGCAACTGCACATCAGTGGCAATTAAGTCGGAGGATGCTGGACATGGCCCTATACACGCTCCCGGAACTCCCCTACGACTACTCCGCGCTCGCCCCGGTGATCAGCCCCGAGATCATCGAACTGCATCACGACAAGCACCACGCGGCGTATGTGAAGGGCGCGAACGACACGCTGGAGCAGCTCGCCGAGGCGCGGGACAAGGAGACCTGGGGCTCCATCAACGGCCTGGAGAAGAACCTGGCCTTCCACCTCTCCGGCCACATCCTGCACTCCATCTACTGGCACAACATGACCGGTGACGGCGGCGGCGAGCCGCTGGCCGCGGACGGTGTCGGGGACCTCGCGGACGCCATCGCCGAGTCCTTCGGCTCCTACGCGGGCTTCAAGGCGCAGCTCACCAAGGCCGCCGCGACCACCCAGGGCTCCGGCTG
>NZ_JBEXLA010000036.1:0-113127 GCF_040609715.1 Streptomyces sp. NPDC004610
GAACGCCTCACCAGGGCACTCGACATCAACGCCGAGTTCCTCGGCTCCGGCCTCAAGAACACCCTCAACGACATCACCACCAAACTCGGCCTGGGAGCCGTCCTCCCGGTCACCCGCACCACCGACACCCCGCCCCCCGGCACATCCGGTACGCAGGCCCCGACATCGGCCCCATCGACACGTGACACCAGCGGAACCCGCCCCACCGTCCTGCCCTCCCCGCACACCACCACACCGGGGACCACCTGGAACAACACCCTGGGCAGCGCCCTGGACAACGCGGGGAACATCAACTGGAACACCACCTGGGCCACCCCCTCTGACACCACCTGGGCCACCCCCCAGGACCTCACCCTGGAGTCCCGCCCCTTCACCGTCCCCGGCCTCAGGGACCTCCCGGACTTCGCCGACCTCACAGCGTCACCCACCCCCGCGCCCACCCCCGAACCCGCCCCCAACCCCACCCGCGAACCCACTCCCAACCCCGACTCCACCCCCGAACCCAGCCCCCACGCCACCGCCAGCCCGATCCCTATCCCCACCCCCAGCCCGATCCCCACTTCCAGCCTCACCCCCACCCCCATATCCGCCCCCATATCCACCCCCATATCCGCCCCCATTCCTACCCCCACCCCCACCCCCGACCCCGACCTAGCCGCCGCCCGTCAGGACCAGAAGCTGCACACCGCCGTCCGGGAAGCCGCCGCCGACGCCCGCGCGGAGTACCTCGCGGCACACCGGCTCCCGCCCGGCACCCCCGTACCCCTCACCTGGATCAACTGTGTGATCCTGCTCCAGAACTTCACCCAGCGCCTCTACGCCGAGGCCGGTCTTGAGGCCGTTCTCGCGGCCGGTCTCCCCCTGTCCCTGTCCCTGCCCCTGTCCCCCGACCGCGTACCCGGCGGCAGCGGGATCCGGCCCGCCGTCACCCAGGACGACATCCAGATCGGCAGCGGTCGGGCCGCCCAGCGGCTGGCCCTCGGCCCCGGCTGGACCACCATCACCTCCTGGAAGACCGTCGAGGACGCCCTGACCGAGGCAGGACCCGGCTCCACCGCGCTGATCCTCACCCAGAGCCGGATCCCGGACCAGGAGGGCCACGCCCAGGCGGCCCATCGCGTCGGCACCAGCACCAGCTGGATCGAGATGCAGGGCGACGGCGAACCCCGGATCGACCCGCGCCCGCCCGCCCACCAGCCCACCGACACCCAGGCCGTCATCGTCGGCGCCGACGGCCAGGTCCGGCCCCACGCCCTCACGGAGCCCGCCCCGGACGCCCCCGACCCCGTCGTCACCGACGCGCTGACCGACCCGCTCCCCACCACCCCCTACGGCGCCCTCGGCTTCGAGGCCGAGCTGATGTACGAACTCGTCTCGGACCGGCCGCTGGCCCTCAAGCAGATACTGGCCGAGCACCTCACCGCGCGGTCGCTGATCGTCGTGGAGAAGGCGCCGTTCTTCCGGGGCGGCGACAACCGGCTGTACTCGTCGCACCAGGCGGCGGCAGCGGCGCTGCCCCACCGGGAGCCCCGGGCCGAGGAGTTCATGGTCCCCGAGCTGGTCAGCGCGCCGCTGGCGGTGCTGCCGGACGAGGGAGGGCGGCCCCTGGAGGACGGTCTGCGCACCCATCTGCGCACTCGGCGGCTGCTGGAGGGCGCCGACCTGGCGGGCACCGATGTCAGTCTGGTGGCGCTGCTGGCCGACGACCCGGACTGGCGGGTGCTGCCCGAGGCCGGGTCCGTCCTGCTGCGGCCCTCCCCGGTGGGCGCCCACCACGCCACGTCCGACCAGTTCACCATAGGGGTGCCGCCCGCCGGGCTGACTCCCGTCCTGGACGTCGTACGGGACCGGCTGGCGGATCCCCGGCTGCGGGTGCTGCTCGCGGAGGGGCGGGCGTTCGCCGATGTGGTCACCGCGCGGTTCGCCCGGGAGGCGCTCCGGCAGGAGCTGGCCTGGCCCTACTACCCCTTCCTGCCGTATCTGCCGGGGCTGGCCGAGGTGCACGGCCATGCCTGGCTGCTGTTCAACCATGTCGCCGCGCCGACGCTGGCCGAGCGGTACTTCGTCGGGCGGCTGCGCAAGAATCTGCTCCCGGCCGCGTCCCGGAACTCCTTCGCCGATCTGCACGCCGCCCTGAGCCCCGAGGTGCGGCACTTCCTGCGGGACAACCGGGCCTCGATCATCAGCCAGTTCGAGGGCAGACTGCGCACCCTGGTACGGAACCTCAGCAACCGTCCGGACGCCCGTGACCTCGATCTCCGCGGTCTGCTGGACGAGCGGCACGGCACCGACGAGAGGCACCCCGCCAGCACCCGGGACTATCTGCTGACGGCCCTGCTGGGCGCCTCGCAGTCCGGTGCCCCGGTCAGTCAGTGGGAGATGGTCGGCATGGAGGACCAGCCCATGGACACCGTCAACCGGCACTTCCCCTACCCGCTCGCCCTGCTGGAACTGCGCCACTACTGGGCCCGCGGTGATCTCCGCGACCCCCTCACCCCCGACCTGCACTCGGACCTGGCCCTGGAGAACTCCCTCCGGGAACTCGGCGACGCCGCCCGCCACGCCCATCAGCAGGCCGGCCGGCATGCCCGGGTGCCGCTCCCCGCCCACACCGGGACCTGGACCCGGCTGCTGTCCGACCCGCTCGTGACCCGGCTCGCGCGGTTCTTCGAGTCCGTGGAGGGCCTGGCCGAACCGATGGGCGGGGGGCGGGCGCGGCCCGTCCTCTCCCTGGGCGACCGCACCGCGCTGGCCTCGGCCGTGTCCACCGCCCGGTCCGGGGGCGCCCCGCTCTCACCCGAGGTGACCGACCGGCTCCTCACCATCACCGGGGACCTCCAGCGGGCGGCGTCCTTCGGCCTGCCCGGCGCCGACCAGGCCCTACGGGACGCCCACGGGGTGCTGGAGACCCTCGGGCGCGGCGGCCCGGCCCAACGCCTCCGCGGCGGCTCGGCCCTGCACGCCGACGAGAGCGAGAGCGACGGCGATGGCGATGGCGACTCCGGCACCGGCATGGACACCGGCACCGACATGCACGTCGACGTCGATGTCGACATGGACATGGACATGGACACCGGATCCGACCGCCACAGCATGGCGGCCATGGCCATAGCCATGGACGTGGACACCGACCCGCAGGACACCACCGGTACGCCACCCCCCGGCACCCCCGCCTTCGACGACCGCCGCCTGCGCGAAGCCGTACGGGACGCCTCCGCCGCCGCCGACGAGGAGTTCCCCCCGGACACCAGGACCGCGCCCGACGGCACGCTCACCCCCGTCAACTGCGTGATCCTGCTCCGCCGGTTCACCCACCACCTCTACCTCGGCGACACCCCCGGCGACACCCCCGGCGTCTTCCCCCGCACCGGACCCACCCGGGCCCGCGACGACCTCGCCCTCGGGACCTCCCGCGCCGACTGGCTGCTGGCCCCGGACGCCCACTGGCGCCCCGTCGGCTCCTGGCGCGACCTGACCGACGCCGTCCGCGACGGGGCCCCCGGCACCACCGCCCTCGTCCTCACCCTGCGCACCACCCGGATCGGCCACGCCTACGCCGTCACCCGGACCGCCGAGGGACTGCGCTGGATCGAGATGCAGGCCACCGGCGACAGCCGGATCACCGACCGGCCCCCCGCCGGGCTCCCCCACCTGCCCGGCCCGGAGTCCTTCGGCACCGACCCCCTGGACATCCGCCCCCTGCACACCCGGGCCGTCGTCCTCGGCCCCGGGGGCCGGGTCGTCCCCGACGCGCTGCCCGCCTCCTCCGCGCACCGTCTGGTGGACGCCCTCACCGACCCGCCCGCGCGGCGCGACTACGGCGGGACGGGTGCCGAGGCCGAGTTCCCGCT
The DNA here is from genome assembly GCF_040609715.1 of Streptomyces sp. NPDC004610. Lineage (NCBI taxonomy): Bacteria > Bacillati > Actinomycetota > Actinomycetes > Kitasatosporales > Streptomycetaceae > Streptomyces > Streptomyces sp. NPDC004610. The sequence continues at coordinate 3,852 of NZ_JBEXLA010000036.1, forward strand.
CCCCCTCGGCAACCTCCCGGCGGACGCCGACTTCGGGACCGTCCTCGCCACCCACACCTCCGGCGCCACGCTCGTCGTCGACCAGGGCAAGTACCACAGGGCCGGGCGCAAGCTCTACGAGGACCGGCGGCAGGCGCGCCAGGCCGGGCACGGCCGCTTCGAGGAGGTGCTGCTGCCCATCCCGGAACTCGTCACCCCGGCGCTCGCGGTGCTGGACCGGGAACGGGAGGCGGGCCGGCTCTCCGCCGAGGAGGGCATCGCCCTCTACACCCGCACCCGCGCGGCCCTGCGGCAGGTCACCGGGGCCCCCGAACCGGTCCGGCTGACCCGTCTGCTGACGAGGGACGAGGGCTGGACGGTGAAGCCCGCGGCCCGCCAGGTCGTGGTGAGCCCGCCCCCGGTCGGTCTCGACGACCTGGACTACCTCCAGTTCACCGCCGGTGTCCCCACCGAGGCCCTGACCTCGCTGCTCGACCTCGCGCTCGACCACACCGGCAGCGACCGCCACCACGAGATCCTCAGCGCGGGACGGGACTTCGCGGACGACCTCGCCGTCCGCTACGCGAGCGCGTTCACCGGGCTCACCGTGCGCGCGGCCCAACTGCCCTTCCTGACCGGCCTCCCCGGGCTCTCGGCGCTGCACGGCTACGCCTGGCTGGGCTTCACCCAGGTCGCCGTCCTCCCCGTGCAGTCCCGGCTCTACCCCGGCACCCTGCTCAAGGGGCATCTGCCCGCCGCGTCCCGGGTGCCCTTCGCGGACCTGCTCACCACCCTGGACCCGATCGTCCGTACGTTCCTCAGCGGCGACCGGGGCTTCATCACCGCCCGGTTCGAGGCACGGGCGTCCCGGCTGCTGCTGGATCTGCGGGGCCCGGGGTCCGGCCGTCCCGGCGACGGGTTCGCCGACGACCCTCTCCGGGACAGGAACGACGAAGGCGTCACCGCGCGGGCCTATCTGGACACCATGCTGCTCGGCCGGGCCCGGCCGGACGGCCCGGTCGGCCAGAACGCGGCCCTCGGCGTCAAGGACCGTGCCCTCGACACCCTCGGCGGGGTCTTCGAACCCGGCCTGCCCCTGGTCGAGCTGCGGTACTTCGCCCCCGATCCGGAACTGCGCGCGCATCACCGTCCCTGGCGGATGACGGAGAACGCCGCCGCCGTCTCGTTCCGGCAGGTCCAGCGGACCGCGGCCGACGCCCATGGACTCGCCCTGCGGGTGCGGGACCCGGCCTCGGTGCTCACCCCGGACACGGCCCGGGACCTGCTGGAGGGGAACGCGCTGGTCCGGCGGCTGGAGCGGGTCTTCCACCGGCTGGAGGGGCTCCAGGCGCCGGGCGACGGGGAGATCGTGCCGCTGCTGCCGACGCGGGACCGCGACCTGCTGGCCCGGACCGCCGTGGACCACGCGCTGGGCGCCCCCCTGTCCCCGGACGCGACCGCCACCCTGCGCCGCCTCCACACCGCCACCCGGGCCGCCCTCGCCCGGATCCCGTCCGGCGACACCCCGGCGCTGAACTCCGCGCGCACCGAGTACCGGAAGGCGACGGAGGCCCTCCGGGTGGCCGTCGACACCGCGCGCCTGCTCCGCACGCCGCCCACCACCGACCCGACCGACCGGAACACCACGGCACCCGCCCGCCCCGACGCCCCCACCCCCCGACGCGTCCGCTTCGCCCCGGACCCCACCCCTGCCCCCACCCATGCCCCTGCCCCCAACCCCGACCCGCAGCCCCAGGCCCAGTCCCAGTCCCAGTCCCGTCGTCCCGAGCCGGACCCGCAGCCCCAGCCCCAGCCCCAGCCCCGTCGTCCCGAGCCGGACCCCCAACCCCAGCCCGACCCCAGCCCCACCCCCACCCTCACCCCCTACCCCCCCGTGGACACCACCCTCCTCCCCCGCTGGCAGTCCCGGCTCCAGGCGGCGCGGACCTGGCTCGGGCATCTGCTGCCCGACACCGGGCGGAGCTGGACCGCGCGGGCGCTGGAGGTGATGGCCGGGACCCATCGGCCGCCCCCGCCCGACCGCGCCGACGGCCAGACCCCCGACGAAGAGGCGTACCGGACCCTGTACGACGGTTTCGCCGCCCTCGTCGCCCATGAGCTGTACCAGTCCCCCTACGACCCGCGTCCGCCCCTGGTACGCGCCCAGGAACTGTCCCTGCGGCTGCGCGAGGAGTTCCGGACCGGCACGAGCGCGTACCCCGACGAGGGCGACACCCACGGCACCCCCGCCCCCGATCCCGATCCCGATCCCCGGCCGTTCAGCCCGGAGGCGCTGTCGCGGTCGGTGGCGCGGGCCGCGGAGACCGCCGTACGGGAGGCGGGCCGTGAGGTCCGTACGACGGTCGAGGTGAACTGTGTGGTGCTGGTGCGGCATCTGCTGCGCCAGCTCTACCCCGCCCCGCCCGGCACCCCGCTGCCCGGCGGGGCCCGCGCCGGAGTCGTCCGCGACGACCTCGCCCTCGGCACCGCCGGGCCGGAGCAGGAGCTGGCGCCCGGCCCCGGCTGGGCGGCCGTCACCTCCTGGCGGTCGCTGGCCGAGCGGCTGGAGCGGGCCGAGCCCGGCACCACCGCGGTCGTGCTCACCCGCCGCACCACCGAGGTCGGGCACGCCTACGCCGCCCAGTGGACCACCGGGGGGCTGCGCTGGGTCGAGATGCAGGCCGGTGCGGACAGCAGGGTCACCGAGGCGCCGCCGGTCGGCCGGCCCCACCGCCCCGACCCCGCGCTGATCGGTGTCGACGCGCTCGATGTCCGACCCCTCGACACCCGGGCCGTCCTGATCGATCCGCGCGGCAGGGTGATCCTCCCGGACAGCGACGGCGACAGGGACGGCGACGGCGGCCGGGGGACCGCCGTCGGCTACGCCGACGCCCTGGTGGACCCGCCCGTCCGGCACGACTACGCCGCGACCTCCTGGGAGGCCGAACTGCGCTTCCCGCTCTACCGGCTCCCGGCGGACGCGAGCTACAAGATGACCGTCGCCGTGCACGACACCGGGGTCAAGATCACCCTCGACAAGGAGAGCTACTACCGGGTCGGGAACGACCACTACGAGAGCAGGGAGGCGGCCCGGGAGGCGGCGGGCCGGCAGGGGGCCATCGGCAAGGAGACCGTCTGGATCCCGGAGCTGGTGATGCCGCCGATGGCCACCCTGCCCGGCGACGACGGCCGGATGGCCCCCGGCACGGGACTGGCGCTGCACCGGCACGCCCGGATGCGGCTGTCGCTGGTGGGTCAGCACCACCATCCGGTGACCCTGACCAGTCTCCTGACCCGGCGGGACGGCTGGACGGTGCTGGAGAAGTTCCAGGACACCACCGTGGGCAAACCACCCCGGGACAACACCGACGCCTCCTATGTCCAGTTCACGGTCGGGGCGCCCACCGCCGCGCTCACCCAGGTGCTCGATCTGACCCTGCTGCACCACCACAACGAGTTCGACCCCGAGCTGTTCGCCGCCGGACGCGCCTTCGCCGACCGGATCACCGCCTGGTACGCCTCGACCCTGGTCGCCCGCACGGTGGAGCCCGCGTTCCTGCCGTATCTGCGCACCCTGCCCGGGGTGGCCGCGCTGCACGGCTATCTGTGGCTGGCCCACTCGCATCTGATCGCCTACCCGATGAACGACGTGTTCTTCGACCGGCTGACCAAGAACCGGCTGCCCGCCGCGTCCCGGGTGTCCTTCGCCGACCTCCTCGGCACGCTCCCCCTGGCGGCCCAGGACTTCCTGGACGCCAACCGGCACGACATCGCGACCCGCTTCAAGAGCGATCTGAAGCGCATCGCCTCCGACTACGCCCACAAGATCGGCCAGCACCGGGTGCGCACCGAACGGCTGCTGCGGGCCACCACCGCCCAGGGGGTCACCCCGGACATGTATCTGAGGACCGTACTGCTCGGGAGCCTGCGCAGGGGCGGCCCGGTCACCCAGGACCAGGCGGTCGGTATGCGCGACTACCCCCTCGACACCCATGGCGGGCGGCACGCCCCCGGTCTGGCCCTGCTCGAACTGCGCTACTACGACGTGGATCCGGAGCTGCGCCATCCCGGCGGCGACGCGATGATGACGGACCGGGCGCTGGAGGTCTCGTTCCACCAGATCAACGCGGTCGCCAGAAGCGGGTACGCATGGGCCCGGAGCCTCGACGACCCGGCGACGGCGCTCCCGGTCCCGGCGGCCCGCGCGATCCTCGACGACGCGTTCGCGGACCAGATCGCGTCGGTCCTGGACCGTACCGACACCCTGACCGCGGAGCGGCCGGACGGCGGCCGTCGGCTGATGCTGGCCGAGGACGACCGGGCCGCGCTGGTGCGGCGGGTGGCCGCGCACGCCACCGGTGCCGCCCTCGATCCGGCGGTGCCGACGGCGCTCAGGGAGCTGCGGGAGCGGCTGACGGGGGCCGACCGGTCCCGGGCGAAGGGGTTCCGGCGCGGGATGCCCACCGACCGGGCGGCCTTCCGGCGGGCGGCCGACGCCGTGGCCGTCGCCCTGCGGACCCTCGACGCCCGCGCCCACCGGCCCGCGCCCGCCCCGGCGCCCGCACCGGGCCCGGTCTCCGTCCGGGAGACCACCGAGGCGCTCGCCCGGCTCACCGTCGATCCCCGGTCCCGCCCAGGGCCGTCCGTACCGGCGCAGCCGTCCCGGCATCCGGCGGCCACCGCCCGGGACCGGGCGATCGAGCGGCGGGAGCCCGACTTCGCGCGGGCCCGGGACTTCCTGGGCGCGATGCGGCCGGACGACGCCGCGCTCTGGCGCGGCCTCGCCCTGCGGACGATGAACGGCCCCCACCCGCTCCCCCAGCCCGGCCGGGCCGCTCCGGGCTCCCCGGCGGCCCGGTACCAGCGGCTCCACGCCGATCTGGTGGACCTGGTCGCGCACCGCGTCGCCGCCGCCTACCACCGCTATCTGGAACTGGCCCCGCAGAAGGGCCACGACCCCCGCGACCACCGGACGCGGAAGGCCGCCAAGGAATGGGGCCTGGCCCAGGGGCGGGAGCTGTCCGACCGGCTGGCCGCCGAACTGCGCCCGCCCGCCCCCGATCCCGGCGTCCAGTCCGATGTGTCCAGACGGGTACAGGCCACGCTCACCGGCGGGGAGCCTTCCCCCACCGCGCTGTTGTTCGCACAAGACCCCACATCGAGGACCGACTGACCCGTCCAGGCCGTATCCTGCACAACAACCCACCTACACCTGACCGATCCCGACCACCAGCCGAGCATCGGCCGACCACCCCCCGACAACACATCGGCGCAGCACCCAGAATTGAGGAGGACGGGCCCGTGGCACGCCAGCTTCTGACCGTAGGCCAGGACGGCGCGGGCGAGTTCCGGACGATCGGAGACGCACTGAACCGGGCCCAGTCCGGTGCGGTGATCAGCATCCAGCCCGGGAGTTACGCCGAGGCGCTGACCGTTCGTACCAGGGTGACCCTCGTCGCGGAGGGGCCGCGTGGCTCGGTGCGGGTGGAACCCGTGCGGGGCAGCGCGGTCACCCTCGCCGCGGACGCCGTGATGCTGACCGATCTGGTGCTGCGGGCGGGCGAGAGCGATCTGCCGGTGGTGGACGCGGTCCGCGGCCAGGTCGCCCTCGACGGCTGCGAGGTGATCGGCGGCGGCTGGGCGGCGGTGCTGAGCCGGGGCACCGGATCGCTCGCCATGCGCAACTGCCGGGTGACCAACCCGATCGGCGCGGGCATCGTGGAGACCGGACCGACCGGCTCGATCATCGAGGACTGCCTGGTGGAGCATCTGGGCACCTCGGCCGTGGTGATCGGCGAGCAGGGCCGGGCCACCGTGCGCGGCTGCACCCTGCGCGACGCGCGCGGCAACGGGCTGCTGGCCAACGGCAACTCCCGGGGCTCGGTGGAGGACTGCGAGATCTCCGCGACGGACAAGCCGGCCATCGCCCTGGAGGGCGCCACCTCGGTGTCGGTGACCCGCACCGAGGTGCACGGCGGGGCGGTGGGCGCGTATCTCGCCTCCTCCAGCCGGGTCACGCTCCAGGACGTACGGATCACCAAGACCACCGGGCACGGCTTCGTCGTGGCGGCCGGCTCCGATCCGCAACTGCGGACCTGCGGCACGGCCCGCACCGGCGGCAGCGGTCTGATCGTCACCGAGCGCTCCCGGGGCACCTACACCGACTGCGAGTTCACCGGGGCCGCCCAGCCCGCCATCCATGTCGACGAGAACAGCGCGCCGACCCTGACCGGGGCGCGGGTAGCCGACAGCGAGGGCATCGGCATCCAGCTCGTCAATGAGTCGGCGGCGGAGTTCGACCGGCTGACGGTGGCCGACACCGGCGGCATCGGGGTGTCCATCCGCTCCGGGGCCAACCCCCTGCTGCGGCGGGCCCTGATCACCGGCGCCAAGGGACCCGGCATCCAGGTCGCCGAGGACGGCCGGGGCCGCATCGAGGACTGCACGATCGAGTCGGCCACCGGTCACGGCCTGCGCACCGAGGGCCACGGCAACCCGCAGATCGGCAACTCGGTGATCCGGGGCGCCGGCAAGTCGGGGGTGTCGGTGGGCCCGCGCGGACTGGGCCAGCTCCGCGACAGCGAGATAACCGGCGCCACGGAGACCGGGGTGATCGTGGAGGACGGCGGCGAGCTGACCCTCGTCCGGCTGCGGGTCTCCGGGTCGGGCAAGCACGGGGTGCTGATCGCGGGCGGCGGCCGGGCCACCCTCAGCGGCTGTGAGAGCGCCGAGAACGGCGGCGACGGCATCCGCATCGACAGCGCCGAGCAGGTGTCGGTGACCGGCTGCGCCACCCGGGGCAACAAGGGCGCGGGGCTGCGCGCGGGCAAGCCGGGACCCCGGCTGACGGTGTCCGACCTGACCAGCGCCGACAATCACGCCCCGGACGTCTGGCCCGGCGCCGACCCGGCCGCGCAGACCACGGCCCCCGGGGTGACCGGTGAGGACGGCGCCCCGGCCGAGCCGCAGGGCCCGTTCGCCGATCTGGAGGCGCTGGTCGGGCTGGCCGGGGTCAAGCACCAGGTGAGCACGCTGGTCAATCTGGCCCGGCTCTCCCAGCGCCGCGCCCAGCTGGGCATCCCGGCCCCGCCGATGAGCCGCCATCTGGTCTTCGCGGGCCCGCCCGGCACCGGTAAGACCACGGTGGCCCGGCTCTACGGCAGCATCCTCGCCGACCTCGGCATGCTGTCCTCCGGCCATATCGTGGAGGTGTCCCGCTCCGATCTGGTCGCCCAGGTCATCGGTGGTACGGCGATCAAGACCACCGAGGTCTTCGAACGGGCGCTGGGCGGGGTGCTGTTCGTGGACGAGGCGTACACGCTGCTGTCGGACAGCAAGGGCTCCGGCGCGGACTTCGGCCGGGAGGCCATCGACACCCTGGTGAAGCTGGTGGAGGACTACCGCGACGAGGTCGTGGTGATCGTGGCCGGCTACTCCCAGGAGATGCAGAACTTCCTGGCCGCCAACCCGGGGCTCGCCTCCCGCTTCACCCGGACCATCGAGTTCACCAACTACTCGGTGGACGAGCTGGTCACCATCACCGAGAACATGTGCGCCGCGCACAGCTATGTCCTGGACCCGCTCGCCGTGCAGGCGCTCCATGTGCATTTCACGGCGATGCCCCGGGACGCCACCTTCGGCAACGGGCGGGCGGCCCGCCGGGTGTTCGAGGAGATGGTGGACCGGCAGTCGTTCCGGCTGGCGTCGGTGCCCGACCCGGACGAGGCGGATCTGCTGCTGATCCTGCCGGAGGACGTGGGTGAGGCGGAGGCGGCCGAGGTGCGCGGCGAGGGTTCGTCCGTGCCGGGTGACTCGGATGTGCTGGCCCGGCTCAACGGGATGATCGGGCTGGGCGCGGTCAAGCGCGAGGTACGGGGCATCCTGGATCTGCTGACCACCACCCAGCAGCGGCAGGCGGTGGGGCTGCCCACCCCGAAGGTCAGTCACCATCTGGTCTTCTCCGGCCCGCCCGGTACCGGTAAGACCACGGTGGCCCGGCTCTACGCGGATCTGCTGCGCTCGTTCGGCATCCTCCAGCGCGGCCAGCTGATCGAGGTGGCCCGCGCGGATCTGGTGGGCCGGTACATCGGGCACACCGCGCAGCTGACCTCGGAGGCGTTCGAGCGGGCCAAGGGCGGGGTGCTGTTCATCGACGAGGCGTACACCCTCACCCCGGAGAACTCCCCGCAGGACTTCGGCCGGGAGGCCGTCGACACCCTGCTGAAGCTGATGGAGGACCACCGCGACGAGACCATCGTCATCGTCGCCGGGTACACCGCCGAGATGGGCCGTTTCCTGGAGTCCAACCCGGGTCTGGCGTCCCGCTTCACCCGGCATGTGGCCTTCGAGGACTACAGCACGGACGAGCTGGTCGCCATCGTCGAGGAGATGACGTCCGGCGCGGGTTACAAGTGCGCCCCGGACACCCTGGCGACCCTGCACGCCCATCTGGCGGCCATTCCGCGCACCCGCTCCTTCGGCAACGCGCGGCTGGCCCGGCAGTTGGTGGAGACGATGATGACCCGCCAGGCGGGCCGTCTGGGTCAGGTCGCCAGCCCCGATCTGGAGGCCCTGACCCTGCTCCTCCCGGCGGACCTCCCGCACACGGAGGCCGCCCGGCAGGTGTCATAGGGCTCAGCACCGGAGTGGGTCACCGGGGCTGCCGGTCCGTGTCATGGCACGGACGGGCAGCCCCGGTTCCCTTTCGCGCCGACCACCGGCCGAATCGTCGTCGCCCGATCGCGCTGCTGTCATGGTCTGGGGTATCTGCCGGCTGAGTCCGCAGCCCCCGCTGCGCCGCCACCTACCGGGAGCAGCCATGAAGGTGACCCAGACACCCGACGCACCGGACGCCGGGCTGCCCTCGGTGTTCCCGCCGCGCCCCTCCCGCCCGGCCCCGCTCCCCCGGGTGCAGCCGGTGCCGCCCGCCGTGGCCGGTACGGCGCCCCGGGGCGCGGGCGGACTGGCCCGGGACCGGATGCGGCTGTGGAGTCAGTACGGCGCCCGGTACCGCTCCGCGATGGCCGAGGCCGCCGCGGTGCTGTCCGGCGCCGGGCGGGCCGTGGAGCGCCCTTCCGGGCTCGATGAGCGGGTGGGCGCCCGCGCCGACCTGGCCGCCCTGCGGCTGTACCTGGCCGAGGAGTGGGCCTGGGCCGAACCGGCGCTGCTGGACGGCGGCCTGGGCGCCCATCTCCCGCTGACCCGTTGTGCCGCCGCCGGTGTGCGCAGGCTGCCGCCCCACCGGGGTGCGGCGATCGTCCGCACCGAGGTGCCGGAGCGGGTGGCCGACTGGTTCATGGACCGGGCGGTCGTGGTGGACCACGGTCTGTGGAGCGCCATGGTGTCCACGGCCGCGCTGGGCGCGGGTGGGCCGGGGTACGCGGTGTGGTCGCTGACCGGCCGGCTCATGGGTGACATCGATCCGTACACACCCGATCGGCTGGTCTTCCGGCCGGGCACCCGGTTCAAGGTGCTCGATGTGCGCGGCGGGCTCCAGCCGCTGGTGCTGCTGCGGGAGATGTCCCCGGGGGAGCCGGATCGGCCCGGTGCCGGGGGTGACACCCATGGTGAGTGGCTGGACACGACGACGATGGCGGAGCTGCGTACGGCACTGGAACAGTCGTCCGCACTGACTCCGACCGGCTTCCAGGGCCCAAGAGCCCGTCCGCCGGGGCTCATTGAGGGACTGAGTCAGTAACTGACCCTTAGCACAGCGCCTTCTAGGGTGACCTGTGAACAGGACCCTGATGTCAGTCGGGGCATGGGTTCCGTACTATCGGGTCAACCACTGTGTCAGGAAGGTTGTGAACACTATGTCCGAACCCACCACGTCCGTGCCCGGGGTGACATCGCAGTACGCAGCGAAGGTCTCCGAGGATCTGGAACACAACCTCAAGGAGCAGGAGCAGGTCAGTTCCGACATCGCCGCACTTCAGGAGCGGTTGACCGGGCTCCAGGGCGACCAGGTGGTGCTGACCAGCCTCCAGGAGGCACTGGGTGTTCCCGCGGAGCGGGGTGAGTCCGCCGCGGCGGGTGGGTCAGTCACCTCCGCCGAGCCGGTGACCCCGTCGGCGCCGGCCGAACCGGCCGCCGCCGAAGCCGCCCCGGCCGAGGCCCCGGCGGTGGTGCCCGCACCGCGCAAGAAGCCGGCCAAGGCCCCGGCGAAGACGGCCGAGAAGGCGACGGCGGGCAAGTCGGCCGCCACCAAGTCGTCGACGGCCAAGCCGGCCACGGCCAAGGCGACCGCCACCAAGACGGCCACCGCCACCAAGCAGGCCGCCACCAAGACGGCCGAGAAGGCCACCGAGAAGGCCGCAGAGAAGGCCACGGAGAAGCCGGTCGAGAAGGCCGCCGAGAAGGCGCCCGAGAAGACAGCGGACAAGACAGCCGAGAAGGCGGGTGCCACCAAGTCGGCACCCGCCAAGAAGCCGGCCGCCGCCAAGAAGGCCGCGCCCGCGAAGAAGGCCGCCCCGGCCAAGAAGGCGGCCCCGGCGGCCAAGTCCGCACCGGCCGCATCGGCCGCCAAGACCGCCAAGGCGGCCAAGAACGGCGCCGAGTCACCCGCCGCGGCGCCGAAGGACGCCGCCACCGACCCGGCGACGGGTCAGCCCACCCTGGTGCAGCTCATCCGGGAGCACCTGTCGGGTCAGCAGGAGCCGCGTTCGGCGGCCGAGATCACCGGTGCGCTCAGCGAGCAGCACCCGGACCGCACGGTGAAGATCACCGTCGTGCGGACCACCTTGGAAGGACTGGTGGCCCGCAGCCAGGCGCAGCGGTCCAAGCAGGGTTCGTCGGTGTTCTACACCGGACCGGCCGAGGACGGGGCGCGGGCTTCCGCCTGAGCATCGCCCCACCACACCGTCGACCCGCCCCGGGAACGCATTCATGTGGAGAAGATCTCTCCAGTTCCTGGTCAGGGAGATCCCCGGGACATGAAGAACACGGGCGGGTCGACGAGAAGGCGCGGGGGGTCAGCCCCGTCCGCGAGTCAGCACAGTCCGCGGGTCAGCGCAGTCTGCGGGTGACCAGGACGACACTGAGCAGACTGAGCAGGGTGACTCCGACGAGATAGAGCGTGATCGGGGTCGAGGACGACCACTGGCTGTAGAGGGCGGTGGCGACGGTCGGGGCGATACCGCCGCCCAGGATCGACCCCAGCTGATAGCCCAGCGAGGCCCCGCTGTAGCGGACCTCGGCCTTGAAGAGGCCGGAGAACAGCTCCGCGATCGGCCCGTAGACGACACCCATGAAGAACGCCGTCACCAGCAGCGCGGTCAGGACCAGCGCGGGCTCCCCGGTGTCGACCACCGGGAAGAGCAGGGCCGCGCAGCCGACCAGGCCGATCGAGCCGGTCAGCAGCACCGGGCGCCTGCCGTGCCGGTCGGTGAGGGCGGCGGCCCAGGGGATGACCGCGAGCCACACCACCGAGGCGATCAGTGTGAAGGTGAGGATCAGATTGCGGCTCAGCTCCAGCACCGTGGTGGTGTACGCCAGCAGATAGGCCATGAAGACATAGCCGAGGGCGTTGATCCCGATGAACGCCCCGGCGGACAGGCAGACTTCGCGCCAGTGCTCGCGCAGCACGGTCACGAACGGCATCCGCAGCTCCGCCTTCTCCCGCTTCACCCGCTCGAAGTCCGGGCTCTCGGTGACGGTCAGCCGGATCACCAGCCCCGCGATCACCATCACCGCGCTGGCCAGGAACGGCACCCGCCAGCCCCAGGACAGGAACGCCTCGCTGCTCAGATTGGTGGTGAGGGCGAGGAACACCAGGTTGGCGAGGATGAGTCCGCCCGGCACCCCCATCTGCGGGAAGCTGCCGTAGAACGACTTGCGGCGTTCGGGGGCGTGCTCGACGGCCATCAGGACCGCGCCGCCCCACTCACCGCCGACCCCGATGCCCTGCACGAAGCGCAGCACGACCAGCAGCACCGGGGCCCAGACGCCGATGGTGGCGTAGGTGGGCAGCAGCCCGATGCCGACGGTGGCCACGCCCATGGTGAGCAGCGAGATCACCAGCATGGACTTGCGGCCGACCCGGTCGCCGAAGTGGCCCATGACGATGCCGCCGACCGGGCGGGCGAGAAAGCCGACCGAGTAGGTGGCGAAGGAGGCGAGGGTGCCGGCCGCCGGGGAGACCGACGGGAAGAACAGCGGGCCGAAGACGATCGCGGCGGCCAGTCCGTAGATGAAGTAGTCGTACCACTCGATGGCGGTACCGATGAAGCTGGCGGTGGCCACCCGCAGCGGGCGGACCCGCGCGGGGGTGACGGCCTGGGACACAGGCTGGTCGACGGTCATGGGTGTGCCTCCTGGCAGGGGGAGGAGCCGGTCCGCCGCAGCGGTCGCGGGAACACGGCAGGGAGCGGACCCGCCCGGTCGCGGCCGGACGGGCACGGTGGTGCGCGTACGGACCGGGCGCGCGGTCGCGTGAAGGGAGCGGGCACGGTCGGTGCCCGGTCCGCCCTCCGGCGACGGGGAAGGACGAGGGGACGTTCCCGGCCGGGTGGGCCGGGAGGTGGGGGAAGATCTACCGACCGAACGATTGGTCGTCTGATTGTCCGGTAAGTAAAGGCAGGGCCACCACCGCTGTCAAGACATCCGGCAGACCCACTCCGGGGCCTCCCTAGAATTGCCCCTATGGACGAAGTCGCTGCCCCGACGGACGACGGTGCGGCCGAACCGTTGCTGCGCCTCCCACCGGTCACTCTCAACCAGAAACTCCCCCTCTGGTACCAGGCGTCCCAGCATCTGCGCGCCTGTATCGCCGCCCGCCGCCCCGGCGACCCCCGGCGGCTGCCCGCCGAGGAGAGACTCGCCGAGCACTACGGGATCAGCGTGATGACCATGCGGCAGGCGCTCAAGGAGCTGGAGGACGAGGGCCTGATCACCCGTCACCGCCGCCGGGGCACCTACGCCGAGGAGCCGGTACGGCGTCCGCCGCTGAAGCTGCTCGGCTCGGTGGACGCGGTGGTCTCCCAGCAGGCCGGCACCGACGTGGAGGTACTGGCACCGGAGCCGGGCCCGCCGCCGCCCGAGTTCGCCGCCCTCTTCCCGGACACCCCCGAGGTCGTCCGGTTCCGGCGGCTGCGCCGGGAGGGCGGGGACGTGACCAGCTTCGCGGAGAACTTCGTCCTGCCCTCCGTCGCCGCCCGGATCGATGTCGCCGATCTGGCGCGGATGCCGATGACCGCCGTCCTGCGGGACCGGCTCGGGATCCGGATCGGGCTGATCGAGGACAGCGCGGCGGCCCGGCTGCCCTCCCCCAAGATCGCCGCCCGGCTGGACATCGCGCTGACCGCGCCGGTGCTGTACTGCGTGGGCATCACCCGGGACCTGGCGGACCGGGTGGTCGATGTGGCGTCGATCCACTACCGGGGCGACCGCTTCACTTTCGCGATCACCTTCGACACCAGGTGAACGACGGCGCGCTCCGGCCCCGGGCCGGGGCCCCGGACCTCGGCGTTAGCATGAGGGCATGACGGAGATGTCCCGAGACGCCGGATCCAGTGACGGCGGTCGTCCCCTGCGCCGGGACGCCGCACTCAACCGGGAGAAGATCCTCCAGGCCGCCCGGGAGATCTTCGGCGAACGCGGACTGAAGGTCACCCTGGACGACGTGGCCCGGCACGCGGGGGTCGGCGTCGGTACCGTCTACCGCCGCTTCCCCACCAAGGAAGCCCTGGTGCGGGCCCTGTTCGAGCATGACCTCCGGCTGCGCCAGGAGAGCGCCGAGAAGGCCCTCGCCCACCCCGACCCCTGGCAGGGCCTGGTCGACTTCCTGGTGCTGATGGCGGGCGACCTCGCGGACAACCGGGGGCTGCACGAGGTCATCATGATGGGCAGCCACAGCTCGGCGCCCATCGAGCGGGCGCGCGGCGGACTGCGGCCCTATCTCGCGGATCTGATCCGGCGCGCGCAGGAGAGCGGGGACCTGCGGCCGGAGGTGACCCCGTCCGACTTCCCGGTGATCGTGCACATGCTGGCCGGGACCACGCGCTTCACCCAGGGCATGCGCCCCGACATCTGGCGCCGCTATCTGGAGATCCTGCTGAACGGGCTGCGGCAGCGCCCCGACGACCCGCCGCTGACCACGCCGAGCCTGAGCGACGACATCGTGGAGCAGGTGATGGGCTTCCGCAGGCCCGACGGGCCCCGACCGGGCTGACCGGCCGGTCAGCTGTCGAAGTCGACCGTCAGCGTCTGGGACACCGGGTACGACTGGCAGGTGAGCACATACCCGGCGTCCACCTCGGCCGGTTCCAGCGCGTAGTTGCGCCGCATGTCCGCCTCGCCGTCGGTGATCCTGGCCCGGCAGGTCCCGCAGACGCCGCCCTTGCAGGCGAACGGCACATCGGAGCGGACGCGGGCGGCGGAGTCCAGCAGACTGCGGTCCCGGGGCAGCGCGGCGGTGGTGGAGCGGCCGTCGAGGGTGAGGGTCACCTCGCTGACCGGGCCGTCCGCCTTGGGCTCGGTGCGGCGCAGCGGGGCGGGCGGTTCGGCGTCGTCGGCGAAGAACAGCTCCTGATGCACCCGTTCACGCGGCACACCCAGCCCGCCGAGCACATCCCGGGCGTCCTTGACCATCCCGTGCGGCCCGCACAGCCACCAGTGGTCCGCGCCGGGTACGTCGATCAGCGCCCCGACGAGCGCGGCGAGCCGGTCGCCGTCCAGCCGCCCGGAGAGCAGCTCGGCCTCCCGGGGCTCGCGCGAGAGCACATGGGCGAGCTGGAACCGCGTACGGTACGCGTCCTTCAGGTCGGCCAGTTCGTCGGCGAACATCACGGTGTCGCTGCGGCGGTTGCCGTAGAAGAGGGTGACCTGGGAGCGGTCGTCGGCGGCGAGGACCGACTCGGCGATGGAGAGCATCGGGGTGATGCCGGACCCGGCGGCGATCAGCACATGGTGCCCGGGGACGGTGAGGTCCGGGGTGAACAGCCCGGTCGGCACCATCACCTCGACCTCGTCACCCGGCCGCGCCTCGCGCACCAGCCAGGACGAGAAGAGCCCGCCGGGCACCTCGCGCACCCCGATCCGGGGCGCGGCCCCGACCGGTGAGCAGATCGAGTACGACCGCCGCTCGTCGCGTCCGTCGACCCGGCGCCGCAGGGTGAGCGACTGCCCGGCCCGGAACGCGTACGCGGCGGTGAGCCCCTCGGGCACGGCGAAGGCCACGGCCACCGCGTCCTCACAGAGCCGCTCGACGGAGGCGATCCGCAGGGTGTGAAAGACGGGCCGGGTACGTCGGCGGGCGGCGGCGGTGGCGGTGTCAACGGTCCCGGCGGTGGCCGTCGGGCCGGTGGCGCGGGTGCCGGGTGGTGCCGTCAGCTCGGCCATCAGATCTCCTTGACGTACTCGAACGGCTCGTGACAGGCGCGGCAGCGCCACAGGGCCTTGCACGAGGTGGCGGCGAAGCGGGAGGTCTCCTCGGTGTCGGCGGAGCCGCACAGCGGGCAGGGGACGGTGTGCCGGGTCGGGGAGAGGAGCAGGGGTACGGGGCCCGCGGGGTGGCGGGGGGCGGGGCCGGGCGGGGCGATGCCGTGCTCGGTGAGCTTGCGGCGCCCGGTCTCGGTGATCCAGTCAGTGGTCCAGGGCGGATCCAGCACCGTACGGATCTCGACCCGCTCGAACCCGGCCGCGTGCAGCCGGGCGGCGACATCGGCGCGCATCTCGGCCATCGCCGGGCAGCCCGAGTAGGTGGGGGTGAGGGAGGCGACCACCGTGCCGTCCTCGCCGACCCCGACGTCCCGCAGGACGCCCAGGTCGGCGAGGGTGAGCATGGGCAGCTCGGGGTCCGGCACGCGCTCGGCGACATACCGGGCGCGGCGGGCGGCGGTCAGCTCGGTCACCATGTCGCCTCCGGGTGGGCGCGGGCCAGGCCCTGCAACTCGCCGAGCAGCGGGGCGAGATGCTCGGTGTGCGCGCCGAGCCGTCCGTCACCGGCGAGCGGGGCGGGCTCGGGCAGCTCCAGCCCGGCGGCGGTGAGCACCTGACCCAGATCGCCGAGGACGGCGTCACGGGCGTCGTGGGCGCGGAACAGTTCGGCGAGGTAGGGGGTGAGGGCGGTCAGCGCGGCGGTCATCCGGGCGCGGGACTCGTCGGTGCCGTCGCCGAGGCGGACGGTCCACTCGGCGGCGTACTGCCGGTGGTAGGTCAGCTCCTTGACACCCTTGGCGGCGATGGCGGCGAGCACCGGGTCCGGGGAGCCGGACAGCTCGGTGAACTGAGCGAGCCGCCAGCTGGCGAAGACGAGCAGTCGCCCGACCGAGAACGCGAAGTCCCCGTTGGGCACTTCGACCAGCCGAACACTGCGGAACTCCTCCGGCCCACGGAAGTAGGCGTAGGCGTCCTCCCCGCGTCCGGTGCCGTCGGCCTGTCCGGCGCGGGAGTACAGCAGCCGGGTCTGGCCGAGCAGATCGAGGCCGATATTGGCGAGGGCGACCTCCTCCTCCAGCTCGGGTGCCAGGGTGACCCACTCGGCGAGCCGCTGGGCCAGCACCAGGGAGTCATCGCCGAGCGCGAGACAGGTCGCGGCGAGCGCGACGCCGTCGACCCCGTCGGGGACGGTGGTGTCCACCCCGTGCAGCGGGTCCTCGAAGCCGGTGCCGAAGGCCCAGCGGGCGTCGCTGTCGTCATGCCCCTCGGCGAGACTGAGATAGACATGGTCGTCGCTCATCGCCGGGCCCCCTCTCGTCGTGTCCGGTCCGTCATCCGGCTCTCCTAGATGTGCGGGACGTCCTCGGGGATGTCGTAGAACGTCGGATGGCGGTAGACCTTGTCGGCGCTGGGCGAGAAGAACGGGTCCTTCTCGTCGCGGGTGGTGGCGGCGATGTGCTCGGAGCGCACGACCCAGATGCTGACGCCCTCGTTGCGGCGGGTGTAGAGGTCGCGGGCGTGGGTGAGGGCCATCTCGTCATCGGCGGCGTGCAGCGACCCCACATGCACATGGTTGAGCCCGCGCTTGCCGCGCACAAACACCTCGTACAAAGGCCACCCGTCCTTCACCGTCCCACCACTCCCACCACTCCCACCACTGCTCTGACTCATGCCACGGCCTCCGCGCGGGCTCGGGCCGCCTGCTTGGCGGCATGGGCGGTGGCGGCCTCGCGGACCCAGGCACCGTCCTCATGGGCCTGGGTACGGCGCCGCATCCGCTCGTCATTGCAGGGCCCGTCCCCGCTGATGACCCGCTTCAGCTCGCTGTAGTCGGGGGTCCCGAAGTCATGGTGACCGCGCTCCTCGTCCCAGCGCAGCTCGGGATCGGGCAGGGTGACTCCCAGCTTCTCGGCCTGCGGCACGGTCATGTCGACGAACTTCTGACGCAGTTCGTCATTGCTGTGCCGCTTGATCTTCCAGGCCATGGACTGCGCGGAGTTGGGCGAGTCGTCGTCGGGCGGGCCGAACATCATCAGCGACGGCCACCACCAGCGGTCCACCGCGTCCTGCACCATGGCCCGCTGGGCGTCGGTGCCGCGCATCATGGTCATCAGCATTTCGTATCCCTGCCGCTGGTGGAAGGACTCCTCCTTGCACACCCGGACCATGGCCCGCGCGTACGGCCCGTAGGAGCTGCGGCACAGCGGCACCTGGTTGCAGATCGCCGCGCCGTCCACGAACCACCCGATGACCCCGACATCGGCAAAGGTCGGGGTCGGATAATTGAAGATGGACGAGTACTTCTGACGCCCCTCGATCAGCCGCTGGGTGAGATCGGCGCGGTCGGCGCCGAGGGTCTCGGCGGCGGAGTACAGATACAGCCCGTGCCCGGCCTCGTCCTGGACCTTGGCGAACAGGATCGCCTTGCGGCGCAGCGAGGGCGCCCGCGTGATCCACTCGCCCTCGGGCTGCATACCGATGATCTCCGAGTGGGCATGCTGGGCGATCTGGCGGACAAGGGTCTTGCGGTAGCCGTCCGGCATCCAGTCACGCGGCTCGATGCGCTGGTCGCGGGCGATCGTCGCCTCGAAGTAGGACGCGAGTCCCTCCGGGTCCGTCGTGGCCATCCCCTCCGCCTTCCCTGAGCTTCCTGAGCGTGCCTGGGCTTTCCTGGATCTCCCCAGACTTCCCAACCGACCATTCGTTCGGTTCACTATAACGGTGCGCCCCTGGGTACGCGCAAGGGCTGGGGCGTGGTGAGGATGGGGGGCGGTCGCGGAGGGTCACGCCCGCCGTAGATCCGGCCACCGAGAGTCACCACACCCGTGACCGACGGCGGCCGGTGTCTCATTCCGGCTACGCGCCGGGACGGGGTTTGCGGTGCCGGCTACGCGCCGGGACGGGGTTTGCGATGCCGGCTACGCGCCGGGACGGGGCTTGCGATGCCAGCTACGCCTCAGGACGGGGCTTGCGATGCCTGCCGCGCCCGGCCCTGAGCGGCGGGGACGAGGGCTGCTCCGGCGCCGGCGGCTGCTCGTCGGGTGGGTGGAGGATCCTCCGCGCCTCAGCGAGGTCCACGGCGAAGCCGTGCGGTTCCCAGCAGTAGCCGTTCCACCGCTGGATGACGCGGGGGGCGTCGGGGTGCAGATGCGAGCCCTGGGGTGCGTCGCCGGGCACGAGCGGGACGGCCCGCAGCCGCCCGATACTCCCGTCCCGGCGCCGCGCCCAATCCGACAGGGGTTCGTCGTGGTCCATGGCTTCCTGGGGGTTCTGGGGATGCTGAGGGGGCCCTTTTGGGCTCTGACAGTTCTGAGGGTTCTTGTGGGGCAGCGTAGTGGCACGGGGCGCTGCCGCTGGCGGGATCCGGCCCACCGTCACAGGAGAGGGTGCTGCCGGCGAAGAGCGGGGTGGCCCTCGATCCAGTAGATGCGCGTCTGGCTGGTGACGCGGAGCCGTACGGTGGCGATGTCCGGGCTGCCTGCGTCCCGCCATGCGGTGAGCGTCTGTTCGATGGTGTCCCACAGCGGCAACGGGCCGCCCTGCCGGACCGTCCATCCGGGCCCTGCTCGCCACCCGCGCGTGGTTGCCGCTCGCGGACCCCGCTCTGACGGACACCCTGCGCACCCACACCACCAGGCTGCTCGACCACGACTGGATTTCCCCGCGATCACGGCGGGAACTCACCACCGTGCACTACGTTCTACGCGAGCACCGCACATGACGCATGGGAGGACATACCACACATGCCGGACACAGAGCAGCCGGAGCACGCCAAGGGCACGACCGGCTTCCTGATGGAAATGGGGATGCTCAAGCGCGCCAAGCGCACCGGGTGGTGGATCGCCGGGGTCAAGGACCCCGAGACCATCGCCGAACACAGCTTCAGAGTCGCCCTCATCGGCTCCGTCCTCGCCATGATGGAGGGCGCGGACCCTGCCAGGACCGCCCTCCTCGGACTCTGGCACGACACCCAGGAAACCCGCGTCGGCGACATCCCCCACATCGGCCGCCGCTATCTCACCGCCGCCACCAACGAGGACGTCACCGCCGACCAGCTCTCCGCCGCGCACCCCGCCGTCCGCGCCGGCGCGCAGGAGATCGTCCACGAGTACGAGAACGGCGACTCCCTCGAAGTGATCTGCGCCCATGACGCCGACAAACTCGAATGCCTCCTCCAGGCCGTCGAGTACCGCGAGCAGGGCTGCGCGAACGTCCAGCCCTGGATCGACAGCAGCGTCGCCAAGCTGAAGACAGCCGCGGCCCAGTCCCTGGCCGAGGCCGCGCTCAGCATGACGTCCATCGAATGGCAGAAGACTTATCTGCGGTGAGTGTGTTGCCCTGCGCGGTCGGGGCAACGGGCTCAGGTCCGCGTGATCTAGTCGACCTCGAACGCGCTGTGCTCAGTGCCCCGTGCCCACACCGACTGGAACGCGGACGAGCACAGGGCGGCGACGGCGGGGGCCTCGGTCACCTCGGGGCCGCCTGAGCCGCCCTCTCCGGTGAAGTGGTTGAACCTGACCACTCGCCCATCGAACAACCAGAAGTCGTTGCCCGGCAGGGCGAGGTCCGACGCCTGCCGTCGCGAGAGCCAGCGCACCTGTTCGCCCGCCTCGACATTCAGGTGGGTGCCTTCGTGGGAAAACTTGATGTACTGCGAGGTCGGCAGGGAGACGACACGGGCTCGGCGCATCACGACGCCACGGGCGGTGGCCTCCCTCACGAGGTCGAGCCACACCTTGCGACGCCCGGTGCGGTCGTGCCGACTGCTGTCGTCCCCGGCGAGCCACGCCTGGAAGTCCGTGGACTCCGAGGCGATGCCGTACGAGTCACGCATCTCCAAGTGCACCGCGGATGCGTGACAGTCCGCCAGCATCTCGGCGAAGCTCGGCGGCTGTCCGTCGTTCTGTTGCATCACACGCCCTTCTGATCTGGTCCACCATGCCAGTGATGCTCGCCCCGTCGACGGGTGTCGACCGCGACCGGTCGGATCAGCATGACGGGTTCGTCGTCCGGTTCCTCCCCCGATGCGTGGAGCCTCGTGAAGGCCGTACTGGCCAGGTGCCACCGGCCACCGACCAGTGCCAGCGCGTAGTACGGATCATCGGGGTCGACACCCGCGAGGGACGGCTCGGCGCCGCACAGCACGTCCGCGCCGAACCGCTCCGCGATGTGCTCAGCGAGGCGCAGGTCCGGGTACGGTCCGAGGTCGAACGCGTCCGTGTGCACGACGAGGCCGAGCGGCCACGCCGGATCCCGTGTGGGCTCCAGAGTCACCCACACGCCTCGTATGTCGTCCGGGACCTCGGCCCCGGGAGGCTGCACCAGCAATCGCAGACCCGGCGGGGCCAGCGCCGCGAGCAGGGCGACCACGTCGGCGACGCTGAGGGGCCGGGACAGGGTGAGACTGAACATGGCCGCCACATAAGCATGCCTGGGGTGATGCTTGTCAGCGGAGGTTGATCACCTCTACGTTCGGGCTGGCGGAGGGTGAGCGACCGCAGGAACGGGGGCACGGCGGTGGACGAGGACGAGTGGCTGTTGCGTCATGGTCTGCGACCTGATGAGCGGGGCCTTGACGAGGTCCGCGCGCTTCTGAGGGAACACATCGGCCTCGAACGCCAGAGTCAGGGCGACGGCGACACGATCCTGATGAAGCTGTGCTGCGTGCAGTTGTTCCAGGCCGCGCGCCTTGATGACGTGCTGTTGATCTGGAGCGCGAAGATGGCCAGTTGGGAAGCTGGCTTCTCCATCGACATCCAGCTTCTGTGCGGCGCGGGGCTGGAGCGGACCAAGGCGTACCTTGCCGAGCAGTCGTCGCCGGAGAGCGAGGCGGCGCTGAAGCGCCTGCGGTACTGCGAGGACGCGGGGGACTTCGACGGGTTCTCCCCAGCAGAGCGGTTCGCGTACTACGCCGCGTACTACGAGTGAATCGGTGAGGGTCCGCTGTCGCGGGACGGCCCGCCTTCCCTCACGGGAGGCGGGCCTACGCACGGTGAGTGGGGCGAGACTCAGGCGCCGTGCTGTGAGGCGAACTTGAGGAAGGTGGCGAACTGGCTGGGGGCGAAGGTAAGGGCGGCGGCTTCGGGGGTCTTTGAGTCCCGGACATGGACGGCGCCCGTCGTCTCGGCGATCTCCACGCACTGCCCTTCGCTGCTGCCGCTGTAGGACGACTTCCGCCAGGTCAGGGTGGTCTTCTCGCCACGGTGGCCGTTACTGATCATGAAGGCCTCTCTTTCAGCTGGGTGCTGATGGGCTGGTCATGGCCTAGATCGCCGCTGCGAAACAATGGAACACAGAAGAGTCGAGGAACAGGACGGGGCCGTGCTCATTCTTCGAGTCCCGGACAGCTATGCCGATGTGAGCCGCAGATGAGATTTCGGCGACCTCCACACACTGTCCCTCTGAGCCGCCACTGTGGGAGGACCTCCGCCAGTCGGCGCCCGCGACTACTTCAGCCGGGAGGGCCCGTTTTATCGTGGTCACTGCTTCGTCCTTCCAGATTCGGTTTCGTGAATCCGTGATGGCGCTCGGACAGGGTGCCGCAGGCACAGCGGGTCGCGGAAGGGGTGGTGTCCACGATTGGGCCAGATCCAGCCCTGATCCACTACTCAAACAGGAAGACCCGCCTCCTCCCACGCACCTGACATGGAGGAAACGGGTCTTCTTTGAGTGGTTAGCGCGACACCCTGGCACCCAACTGTGCAGCGAACTCGGCGAAGGCAGCGAACTGTCCGGAGGCAAAGGTCAACGCAGCACCTCCGAGGTTCTTGGAGTCCCGGACATGGACGAAGCCCGCCATCTCGGCGACCTCTACGCACTGCCCCTGCTCACCACCGCTGTATGAGGACTTTCTCCAGGTCAGGCTGGCCTCATCGTCGCGGTAGCTGTAACCGATCATCAGGACTTCCCCTCCAAGTGGGTGTTGATTAGTTCCCGCGAATCGTCTGCGGAAAGTGCAAGATCTGCGATCTTGTCGAATACGAGCGAGAGGGCACCCACATCGGCCGGCGCTTCCAAGAGGTTGCCGCCCAGGGAGTTGTCGATGGAGATCACCGTGGGCCAGGGGTGCCGGAAGGTCATGATGGTCATGGCCTGGTTCGCCGCCGCGTAGGCGGGCGCGGTCGCAGGGACTATCTGAATGGTGATGTTGGGACGCTCGGCGTCGTCGGCCAGCTTGCGCAGTTGTTCCTTCATCACGCCCGGCGCGCTGGGGAAGCGATGCAGGAGCGCCGCCTCTGAGATCAGTGCGTGGAGATGAACCGGGTTTCCGGGCCGGTGGAGCACTTCCTGCCGCGCCATACGGATGGCACTGAGCATGTCCGCCTTATCGCGGTTGTCCGAGGTAAGCGGACTGTTGAAGATCTCTCGGACATATCCCGGCGCTTGCAGCAGCCCCGGAATGATCGCCGGGTGCTGCATCTTGATCTCCTTCGACTTCGATTCGAGCGTGATGAAGTCGAGCAGCGCGTCCGAGATGTGCCCCGCGTAGGAGGCCCACCAGCCGGATCGCGGAGGTTCGTTGGAGGCTGCGGCCAACTCGCGCACCGCCTCCTCGTCGCCATGAATGCCGTACGTCTCAAGCATGTTGCGGATGTCGTCGGCGGTGACCCGGTAGACACCCCGCTCGATGCGCCCTTGTCGCGTGGAGTCCCAGCCGAGTCGCTTGGCGGCTACCCCTGGGGCGAGGTCCGCCGCTTCACGGTAATCGCGCAGCAGGCTACCAACGCGACGCCTCATGACCGGCGGAGGGAGCTTCTTTTGCGTCATGGGGAGCATTCTGACAGTCGAGAGGAGCACTGGCGATACGACGCATGCTCGATCGATACGACAGGGCAGTGCTCGATATTGCGCCTCGACGCTCGATGGGAGCAGACTAGCTCGCGGCAGGAAGTAGCCGTGCCTCAACCCACGGTGACGAACCCTGCCCTGCGCAACTCCCCTGCGGCAGCAGCCCCCACCGAAAAGCCGAGGCCCCCATGAGCCAGAGCACCTCCGCCGAACCCGAAGCACCCAGCGGTACCCACCACCCCCTCACCCCCACCCCCCACCACGTACACGACGACCTCACCCTCCTCCTCCACCGCACCACCCCGGGTCTCGGACCCTTTCTCCCCGCGTCCGAAGGCCGCTGGGTCCGTCACGTCCGCCATGTCTGCGCCGCCCGGCTCCACCACCGGGGCCTGCCCCCGCAGCTCATCGACGACGTAGAACTCCTCGTCACCGAACTCACCACCAACGCGTTGCAGCACACCCGCAGCGACACCGTCTCCGTCCAACTCCTCGTCTCCCACCACCTCATCGTGATCGAGGTCTTCGACGGCTCCCCCAGCCACGCCGGGACGGCCACCGCCGGGCCGGAGGACGAGAACGGCCGAGGCATGACGATCGTCGCCGGCTGCGCCGACGCCTGGGGCGTGAGCCCGGACGGTACGAGGACCTGGTGCGCGCTCTTCAGGGCGGGCCGGTGACGACGACCCCGCGGGCCACCGGCCGCCCCGTGCTGGAGCGATTACGCGAGGCCCTCCGCGATCGTCTCGCGCTGGAACTGGACCTGGCCTACGGCGACTTCCGCGCGCGCCACACCCATGTCACCCACGACCCTTTCGGCCTGGTCCACAACGACCTGGACCGTGCCTTCGGCGACGCACCCCTGACACCGGACGACATCGCCCGCCTCACCCACCGCCTCCGCCGCACCCTGCGACAGCTCATCACCGACCTCACGCACCCGAGTGAGTCCGAGGCCGCCCTGATCCATCGCGCCCGCAGGGTTCTCGCGGAGCCTCAGCCGCAGCCGACGCCCTTCCCGGTCCAGCCCCGCTGGGCACCCGCACCCGTACTCCAGCTGCGCAGGCTCGCCCTGGTCACCCTCGACCTCATCGACCATCTGACAGCCGACGACGACGTATGACGTATGACGGCCACGACCGTCCGGGACAGGAAGCAGGAGCCACCCGCCCATGACCCACCTCGCACCGACCCTCACCCTCATGTCCTTCAACCTCGACCACGACGGAGGTGAGCCGGAAGACGACGGCACCCCGCCGGAGGCATGGCGTGCCGCGCACGAGGAGATCGCCCGGCACCGCCCCGACGTCCTCGCCCGGCAGGAGCTGACCCACTCCCAGAGCCGCCCCGGAGACTCCCCCCACGCCGTGGCCGCCGCCGATCAGCGGTTCTCCGCGACCCAGCGCGTCCTGGGCATGAAGGGCTTCCGCGCCCCCATGGGCCTCGGCAGGAACCCCACCGGCGCGTTCGTCCGCGAAGAGACCCTCACCGCCACCCACGTACCCCACCGCCTCCACTGGCGGACCCCACCGACCACCCTCACCCTCACCCTCCCCGAACTCCCCCACATCCCGATCACCCTCTGGTCGGTGCACCTCGCCTTCAACTCCCGTCACCAGCGCTATCTGGAGGCGGACAACGCGAGCACGCTGGTCGACAGGCTCAAGCTGCACCACGACCGCCCGCCCACCGGCGCCGCATGGATCGTGGGCGACATGAACTCCTACCCCGTCCCGGACGGCGAGACCGTCCCGCCCATCGACTGGTCGACCGTGTCCGACCGGGCCCACCGCCACCACCGCGCGGCCCAGCCGGACGACGGCACCTGGGAGTCATGCACGCACATGGACCGGACGATGCACGACATGGGAATGCAGGACGCCGCACGGTGGGTGGCCCACCGCCTCGGCACCCCCTCCGCGCTCTCCCCGACGGCGGGGCGGCCGGACCAGGGCGGCCCGGCCCGTATCGACCGCGCCTATCTGGACCCCTGGACGGTCCAGGCCGTCGAACACGTCGAGGTCATCGACATGACCGGCATCAGCGACCACCACGCCGTCCTCGTCACCCTCTCCCGCGACAAGCTGATCGAGACCCTGCACCGCAGGACCACCCACCCCGCACACCTCACCCCGGGCGAACCGATCAGCCGACCCCGTCACCAGGTGTAGAAACCCTGGCCCGACTTCTGGCCCAGCTCCCCCTTCGCCACCATCTGCCGCAGCAGCTCCGGCGGCGCGAACCGCTCGCCCAGCGTGCTGTGCAGATACTCCGCGATGGCCAGCCGCACATCCAGCCCGACCAGGTCGGTCAGCCGCAGCGGCCCCATCGGATGGCGGTAGCCCAGCCGCATCGCGTCGTCGATCGCCTCCGGTGCGGCCACCCCCTCCTCGACCATCCGGATCGCCTCCAACCCCAGCGCCAGCCCCAGCCGGCTGCTGGCGAACCCGGGCGAGTCCTTGACCACGACCTCCTGCTTGCCCAGCGCCCGGGTCCACTCCAGCGCCGACCGCACGACCCCCTCCGCGCTCTCCGGCGCGACCACGATCTCGATCAGCGCCGACGCCGGTACGGGGTTGAAGAAGTGCATCCCGAGGAACCGCTCCGGCCGCCGCAGCGCCGCCGCCAGGTCGGTCACGGACAGCGAGCTGGTGTTGGTGGCGAGCACGGTCGCGTCCCCCACCGCCGCCTCCACCCGCGTCAGCAGCCCCGCCTTCAGCCCGGCGTCCTCGAACACCGCCTCCACGACAAGCTCGGTGTCCGGGTCGAGCCCCTCGGGGCCGTCGACCGCGCGCACCCGCCCCAGCACCGCGTCCGCGGACTCGGACAGGTGCCCCCGCCCCTCCGCCCGCCGCAGGCTCGCGCCGATCCGTTCCAGCGCCGCCTCGGCGGCCTCCTCGCCGTTCTCGACCACCGTCACCGCCGATCCGGCGGTGGCGAAGGACTGGGCGATGCCCGCCCCCATCCGGCCGCCCCCGACGACCCCGACCGTCCTGGGTGCCGTACTCATACCCCGCTCCTCTGCTCGTCCCGCTTCTCCAGGAAGCGGGTCATCCGCTCCCGCTTGTCCTGCCCCTCGAACAGCACGGCCTGCGCCAGGTCGTCCGCCACCGGGTGGGAACCCGGCGCGTCCACGACCAGCTTCGTCAGCCGCAGGGCGAGCGCCGAGGACCGGGCCATCCGGTCCAGCACCGCATGCGCCCGCTCCAGCAGCTCCGCCGCCGGTACGACGTCCATGACCAGGCCCACGGCCAGAGCCCGCGCCGCGTCCAGATTCCGCCCGGCGAGCAGGATCTGCTTGGCGACCGACTCACCGACCAGCTCCGGCAGCCGCCAGCACGCCCCCGCCGCGGCGATGATGCCGAGGCCCGGCTCGGGGTTGCCGAACACCGCGTCCGGCCCGGCGATCCGCAGATCGCAGGCGTACGCCAGCTCCGCCCCGCCGCCCAGCGCCCAGCCGTCGACGGCGGCCAGGGTCGGCATCGGCAGCCGCCGCACCCGCTCGAAGAGCCGGCTGTTGATGCCCTGAAGGGCCTGGTCCCGGCCGCGTTCGCGCAGTTCGGCGATGTCGGCGCCGCCCGCGAAGACCCCGCCGTGCCCGGTGAGCAGCAGCAGCCGGGGCTCGCGCTCCAGCAGATCGCACACCTGGTGGAGTTCCGTGATCATCCGCCCGCTGATGGCGTTACGGGCCTCGGGCCGATGGAGAGTGACAACCACCCGGTCGTCCCCTACCTCCACCCGCAGGGTCTCGTACGACGCCGTAGCCGTGCCGTCCTGGCCGTCGCTCATACCCGCTCCACCACCCGCAGGGCCCCGTCCGCCGTCGTCGCTCATACCCGCTCCACCAGCAGCGCCATCCCCTGGCCCACCCCCACGCACAGCGTGGCCAGGCCCCGGTGGCCCCCCTCCCGCTCCAGGCGGCCCAGCAGGGTCAGCAGGATGCGGGCGCCGGAGCAGCCGAGGGGGTGGCCCAGGGCGATGGCCCCGCCGTCGGCGTTCACCTTCGCCTCGTCCAGCTTGAGGCGGCGGATCACCGCGAGGGCCTGCGCGGCGAACGCCTCGTTCAGTTCCACGGCGTCCAGGTCGCCGGTGCCCCAGCCGGCCCGTGCGAGGGCCTTCTCGGAGGCGGGGACGGGGCCGAGGCCCATGACGTTCGGCTGGACCCCGGCGGACGCGGAGGCCACGATCCGGGCGCGGGGCGTGAGCCCGTACCGCTCGACCGCCGCCGCGCTCGCCACCACCAGCGCCGCGGCGCCGTCGGAGAGCGGGGAGGCGGAACCGGCGGTCACGATGCCGTTCGCGCGGAACACCGTGCGCAGGGTGCCCAGCTTCTCCAGGGTGGTGCCGGGGCGGGGGCCCTCGTCCCGGGTGACCTCGCCGTCCTTGACGGGCACCGGCACGATCTCCCGGTCGAAGCGTCCGGCCTCCTGCGCGGCGATCGCCCGCTGGTGGCTGCGCAGGGCGAAGGCGTCGGACTCGGCGCGGGTGATGCCGTCGAGGGCGGCGACCTCCTCGGCGGTCTCGCCCATGGAGAGGGTGTACTTGAGGGTCTGGGGACCGGCGCCGGACGGCACCTCGCGGTCGGCGGCGGTGAAGCGCGGGTTGGTGAAGCGCCAGCCGAGGGCCGTGTCATGCGTCTGGCCGGGCTTGGCCCAGGGCGTGCCGGGCTTCTCCATCACCCAGGGCGCCCGGGTCATGGACTCCACTCCCCCGGCGACCACCAGCTCCGCCTCACCCGCGCGGATCGTCTGGGCGGCCGAGGCGACCGCGGTGAGGCCGGACGCGCACAGCCGGTTCACGGTGTACCCGGGCACGGTGTACGGCAGCCCGGCGAGCAGCACGGCCATCCGTGCCACGTCCCGGTTGTCCTCCCCGGCCTGGTTCGCGGCGCCGAGGATCACCTCGTCCACCGCGTCCCCGGGCACCCCGGCCCGGCGGACGGCCTCCCCGACCACCAGAGCGGCGAGATCGTCGGGGCGTACGGCGGCCAGGGCACCGCCGTAGCGGCCCTGCGGGGTACGGGCCCCGTCGACCAGATAGACCTCGGACATCGCGGACATCGGCAGGCTCCTCCGCTGCGACGCGCACCTTGACAGTCAGGCGGCTTGCTGGATTACTTGACCACGCCGCACGCTAACCGAATGTTCGGTCGGTTCACAAGACAACAGTCGGTTCACAAGACAGTCCTTCGTTCCACAAGGTGGTGGAGCACGAGGTGGTGGAAATGACACCCCAGACACCCGGCGCGACCCGGACGTCCGGCGTCCCCCGGACCTCCGACGCGACCCAGGCATCCGGCGCGACCCGGCCCCCGCAGGGCCCCGTCGAGACGATGTTCGCCGACGACCAGGCGTCCCGCCTGCTGGGCATCGAGCTGCTGGACCACGGGGACGGCACGGCCGTGGCCCGGATGAAGGTGACCGCCGCCCAGGTGAACGGGCACCGGATCGCGCACGGCGGCTATGTCTTTCTGCTCGCCGACACCGCGTTCGCCTGCGCCTGCAACAGCGACGGCCCGGTGACGGTCGCCGCCGGCGCCGACATCGACTTCGTCGCCCCCGCCTTCGAGGGCGACATCCTGGTGGCCACCGCGCGCGAACGCACCCGCTTCGGACGGAGCGGTATCTACGACGTGACGGTGACACGAGGGGACGAGGTGATCGCGGAGTTCCGGGGCCGCAGCCGGACTCTGCGCACAACGCAGCAGGAGGAGCCGCGATGAACAGCGAAGTGACCGCACGGGAGCCACAGACGCGGAAGAACGGGCCCCGCCTCGGCGACCCCGTCCCGCCCGAGTTGCTGGACGACACCGAGCGGATGTCCCGCGAGGAGGTCCGGGCCCTCCAGCTCACCCGGCTGCGCGCCACCCTGCGGCACGCCTACGACAACGTCGAGCTGTACCGGAAGAAGTTCGACGCGGCCGGGGTCGGCCCCGACGACTGCCGGAGCCTGGACGACCTGGCCCGCTTCCCCTTCACCACCAAGGCCGATCTGCGGGACACCTACCCCTTCGGCATGTTCGCGGTGCCCATGGACCAGGTGCGCCGGGTGCACGCCTCCAGCGGCACCACCGGCCGCCCCACGGTCGTCGGCTACACCGAGCGCGATGTGTCGATGTGGGCGGATGTGGTCGCCCGCTCGATCCGCGCGGCCGGGGGCCGCCCGGGTCACAAGGTGCATGTGTCGTACGGCTACGGCCTGTTCACCGGCGGCCTGGGCGCGCACTACGGGGCCGAACGGGCGGGCTGTACGGTGATCCCCGCCTCGGGCGGGATGACCGCGCGCCAGGTGCAGATCATCCAGGACTTCCGCCCCGAGATCATCATGGTCACCCCCTCCTACATGCTCACCCTGCTCGACGAGTTCGAGCGCCAGGGCATCGATCCGCGGACCTCCTCCCTCAAGGTGGGCATCTTCGGCGCCGAGCCATGGACCGAGGAGATGCGCCGGGAGATGGAGGACCGCCTCGACATCCACGCGGTGGACATCTACGGGCTGTCCGAGGTGATCGGCCCGGGGGTGGCGCAGGAGTGCGTGGACACCAAGGACGGGCTGCATGTGTGGGAGGACCACTTCTATCCGGAGGTGGTGGACCCGTTCACCGACGAGGTGATGGCCGAGGGCGAGAGCGGTGAACTGGTGTTCACCTCGCTCACCAAGGAGGCGCTGCCCATCGTCCGCTACCGGACCCGGGATCTGACCCGGCTGCTGCCGGGCACCGCCCGGCCGGGCTTCCGCCGGATCGAGAAGATCACCGGCCGCTGCGACGACATGATCATTCTGCGCGGGGTGAATGTGTTCCCCAGCCAGATCGAGGAGATCGTGCTGCGGGTGCCCGCCGTGGCCCCGCACTTCCAGATCCGGCTGAGCCGCCGGGGCCGGATGGACCATATGACGCTCCGGGTCGAGTCCCGCCCCACCAGCGACCCCGCCCAGCGGGAGGCCGCCGCCCGGGACATCGCCCGGGGTGTGAAGGACGCCGTCGGGGTGAGCGTCGAGGTGGAGATCGTCGACCCGGAGACCCTGGAGCGGTCGGTGGGCAAGCTGCAACGTGTGAAGGATCTGCGCGGCAAGGACCAGGGCTGAGGACAAGTACCGAAGGCAGGCAGCGAGGGCAAGGGTTGAGGACAAGGGCTGACGGCGGGCCCGCCCGACCCCGGCTGTGAGCGAGGTCACGCCGCCGGGAGCGAACTCGGCGGCGTCCGGCCCGTCTTGTGGGCGTCCAGCGCCCCTCACCCGGAGATCCGACCTCATGCCCAAGTCCCCCCTCACCACCCTGGCCGCCCTGGGCGCCGGGGTCCTCGTCCTCACCGGCTGCGGCGGCGACGGCTCCTCCGACGCCGCCCCCGCCCACACCCCGACCGCGACGGGCACCCCGGCCGCCGAGACACCCGCCCTCGATCTGGACGGCGGCTGGCTCGGCGAGTCGGATGTCGACCAGGTGGCGATGATCGTGGAGGGCGGGACCGTACGGCTGGCGTCCCAGGGCCCGGACGGCGGGCAGCGGCAGGCGTGCGAGGGCCTGCTGAAGGCCGAGTCGCTGCTGCTCCAGTGCACCGACCGGAAGAACACCACCCGCACCCGGGGCACGGTGGAGATCAGCGACGGGGACCAGATCGCGGTGGCCTGGGAGTCCGGCCGCAAGGATCTGCTCACCAAGAGCGCCGATGGCCAGATCGATCTGTCCCAGTGGGGCCTGTAGCGGCGGCGGCGGACACGGTTGACTGATCGCAGTACACGGTTGACTGACCCCGGTACCTGGCCCGCTCCCCCTCACACCCTGGAACGACACCACCCATGCACACCGCACCTCACCGCTATCTCGCCCCCGTCGTGCTGCCCGCCGACCCCTCCGATCCCGCCCGCTCCGTCCTGCGGGACGCGGCGGTCGATGTCGGCGCGGACGGCCGCATCACCTACTGCGGCCCCGCCGCCGACGCCCCCGGCCTCCCCCGGGACACCCCCCGCACCCGGCTGACCGGCATCCTCGTCCCCGGACTGGTCAACGCCCACGCCCACTCCCCGATGACCCTGCTGCGCGGAGTCGGCGGCGATCTGCCGCTGCTGCGCTGGCTCCAGGAGGCGATCTGGCCCGCCGAGGCCCGGATGACCCCGGCCGACGCGGGCGCCGGCATGCTGCTGGGCTGCGTCGAGATGCTCCGCTACGGGATCACCACCAGCGCCGAGATGTACGCCCACGCCGAGCAGGTGGCCGGGGCCGCGCTGCGGGCGGGCAGCCGGGTCCTGCTCGCGCCGGCCTACTTCGACCGGCCCGGCGGCGACTGGCACGGGGACATCGACGCGGTGAGCCGCTGGATCGACGCCGACGGTCTGCGCTTCGGCCCCGGCGAGCGGATCGAGCTGTGCTACGGCCCGCACTCCACCTACACCCTGCCGCCCGACGCCCTGCGGACCACCGCGGAGGAGGCCGCGCGGCGCGGCGCGCTGGTGCACATCCATGTCGCCGAGACCCTCGCCGAGGACACCGCCACCCGTGAGCGGTACGGCTCGGTCCCCCAGCTCCTCAAGCAGACGGGACTGCTCGACGGACGGCTGCTGGCGGCGCACGCGGTGCATCTGTCCGACGACGACATCGCGACGCTGGCGGCAGCCGGTACGG
Source organism: Streptomyces sp. NPDC004610 (assembly GCF_040609715.1). Lineage (NCBI taxonomy): Bacteria > Bacillati > Actinomycetota > Actinomycetes > Kitasatosporales > Streptomycetaceae > Streptomyces > Streptomyces sp. NPDC004610. Next base: position 35,614 of record NZ_JBEXLA010000036.1, read on the forward strand.
GGGTCGCGCACTGCCCCGGCTCCAACGCCAAGCTGGCCTCGGGCACGGCCCGGCTGACCGCGCTGCGCGCCGCCGGGGTGCCGGTGGGGCTGGGCACGGACGGCCCGGCCAGCAACGACGACCTGGATCTGTGGGAAGAGGCGAGGCTGGCGATGATGTTCGCCCGGCTGGCGGCGGCCGACCCGGTGGCCCTGCGCGCCGAGGAGGCGTTCCTGCTGGCCACGTCGGCGGGCGCGGCGGCCCTGGGCCGCACCGACATCGGCACCCTGCGCGAGGGCGCGTGGGCGGACCTCGTCCATGTCTCGGTGGACGGCCCGCACTTCACAGCGGGCCTGGACGTCCCGGACCCCCACCTCTTCGCCAACCTCATGTGGGCAGCGGGCGCGGGCGCGGTCACGGACGTATGGGTGGCGGGCGAGCAGGTGGTGGCAGCCGGCGAACCGACGAAGGTCGACCGCCAAGAGACCCAGAAGGCAGCGGCAGAGGCTACGGCTCGCATCATCTGAGAGGGGGAGGGGGCAAGGCTTTCAGGGGCGCGGGGAACTGCGCGACCAGCCCCCACCGACCCGCACCCGACAACGCACCCTCACTCCCCCGCAGACGCCGCCGCCTGCTTCACCAGGTCCACGACAGCATCCGGCTGAGAAACATAGATCGCATGGCTCCCCGGCGCCTCCGCCACCGTCGCCCCCGCCCGCTCCGCCATCGCCCGCTGGGCGAGCGGCGGAATCATCCGGTCGTCCGCGGCGACGAGATACCACGTCGGCTTCCGCAGCCACGCCGGTTCCCCCACCGGCCCGTTGAGCGCCTCCAGCCCCCACGGCACCTGGGAGTCGGCCATGAACCGGGCCCGCGCCGGCGGCAGATCGTCGGCGAAGGACTCCCGGAACCGCTCCCGGTCGAGAAAGAGGAACCCGTTCTGTGGCGGCAGGAGCGGCGCGGCGGGCGCGCCGGGCGGCGGGTCGGCGATCAGGGAGTTGACGGACTCGCCCTCCTTGGGGGCGAACGCGGCGATGTAGACGAGGGCGGTGACCTTGGGGTGGCGTCCGGCCTCGGTGATGACGACCCCGCCGTAGGAGTGGCCGACGAGGATCACCGGACCGTTCTGCTGGGCGATCACCCGTAACGTCGCGGCGACGTCGTCGGTCAGCGACTGCGTGGGGTTCTGCACGATGCTGACGTGGTACCCGTCATTCACCAGCCGCTCGTGCACCCCCCACCATCCCGACCCGTCCACGAACCCTCCGTGCACGAGGACGATGTTCTTCACGGTGCTCATGTGCCGGCTCCCCCTGTCGTCGGTGAGTCCTGCCAGCCGGAGTACACACTAGATCTCGCCGACCGCCGCGGCTTCGCTCAAATGACCTAAGCGGACAAGCGAAGAGGTAGGCGCATAACGACGGTTAACAGCACCTAGTGAACGCAGGATGAATTCCGGCCGACATCAGGACGCCCGAGCCAGCTCTCGCCGCTCTCGCCGCTCATACCGCTCACGCCGCCCGGAGAGCTCGCGCCGCCCCGGCCGCGCCGCGGGCTCCAGCCGTGCCGCGGGTTCCGCGTGCGCCGCCGGCTCCACCCGTCCCGCCGGTCCCCCGGACGACCGCTGCCGGGCCGCCGCCAGCATCCGCCGGGCCTCGTCGCGACTCGCCAGAACCCGCTGCTCGGCGTCCCCGTGCGGGGCGTCGGCGGTGGCGGCGAGCGCGTCGGCGAGCTTGGCGCGACCCTGGTTGAGCCGGCTGCGCACGGTCCCGACGGGCACCCCGCAGGCGTAGGCGATCTGTTCGTAGGAGGTGACCGAGGTGGTGAAGTGCCGCAGGACCAGCGGCATCCGCAGCACCGGCGAGAGTTCCTCCAGCGCCTCCCAGACCCAGTCCCGCAGGGCGTTGCGTTCCAGCCACTGCTCGGGGCCGATGTCGGTGGACGGCAGGTGCACCTCGTCCACCGGCAGCGGGCGCAGCGCCACCGACTCGCGCAGCACGGACCGGGCGGCGTTGCGCACGATCATCCGCAGCCAGGCGCCGACGGCCGCCGGTTCGCGGACGTCGCCGATCCGGCGCAGCGCGGTCAGGGCCGCGTCCTGCATCACATCGTCCACATCGGCGCCGGGGCCCAGGATGCTCAGCGCGACCGCCCGCATCCCGGCCCGGTGCCGCTCCAGCAGCAGTCCGAGCGCGGTGACCTCGCCGTCCCGGGCGGCCCGGGTCAGGGCCGCGTCGTCGAGGGGCGCGGATCCGGCGGACCCAGCGGATCCGGCGGACTGGGCGGACCCGGCGGACCGGGCCGTCTCACGCATCGTCATCAGTGTTCCTTCCAGCACCTGGCTGTCCTGGCTCGGCGCCGTGGGCGCCAGGGCTCCGGGGAGGTACCGGCTTCGCTCACCGCTCATGGTCGTGAGCGGTGGAGGGGGTGTCTTTCCGCTGCGCGCGTGAACCTTGCGCGGGCGGGAACGGCCCCGGGGCGCGAGCCGGCCGGTCAGTGGTCCGGCAGCCAGCTGCCGTGGAACCCGGCCGGGACCCGGCGGGGCAGGTGCACGGTGGCCACCGGGTCGGCGGAGAGCCCGTCGGCGTCGAGGATCACCAGGTCGCTGCGGTCGGTGGCGGCGTCGTAGACGAAGGCCAGCAGCCAGCCGGGGCCGCCGGGGCAGTCGTCGGCGGGCACGAACACGGCCTCGCCGGCCTCGCGTCCCGGGGCGAACCAGTGGCTGCTGACACTGGTCTTGCGCAGGTCGTAGCGGTGGATCGCGGACCGGGACCCGGTGGGCCCCTCGGGGGCGAGTCCCGGGAGCGGGGTGGCGGTGACATGGCCGAAGTCGGCGGCGAGACCGGCCAGCCGGTCGTCGATGCGCGGGAACTCGCCGGGACGGTCGTCGAGCTGCTCCTCGCGGACCGTGCCGGTGGTGAGGTCGACGGTCCAGCACCACAGATGGGCGGGAGCGCCGACGACGGCGCCGTCCTCCAGCTTCGGGTAGCGCATCCCGAACAGCACCAGCCGCCGGCCCTCGTCCTCCTCATGGGCGTTGAGGGAGTGGAAGACATAGCAGGGGTCGATGTCGAACCAGCGGATCGCGCCGTGCGGGTCGTCCCGGCGCAGCACACCGAGGCGGGCGCCATAGGTGTCGGACCAGACGAAGGGCATGCCCCCCTTCGGGTCGACGGCCCGTTCCCTGCTGAAGACGACCGGGAGGTCCATGAAGATCACATGGTTCTGGGTGAGATGGAAGTCGTGCATCATCGTGTGCCCGGGGACGTCGACCGGCCGGGACACGGTCAGTTCACCGGTGGCGTCGGCGCGGTGGTAGGTCAGATAGGGCGCCGCGAGGCCGCCGTAGCCGAAGAAGTGCAGTTCGCCGCTCACCGGGCAGGTCTTGGGGTGGGCGGTCATCGGGGTGCGCAGCCGGCCGCCGAAGTCATAGACCGCGATGGTGTCGAGTTCGCTCCCGGCCTCGTGGCTCAGCTCGTAGGGGTAGCAGGTCTCCATCAGGGCCAGGGTGCGTCCGGCGTGCCGGATCACATGGGTGTTGGCCCGGCCGTTGGCGAGGTTGACGGAGCCGTCGGGGCCGTAGACGGTGGCACCGGTCTCGAAGGTCGGGGTGCGCACCCAGCGGTTGCGGTACGAGACGGCCCGGCCGCCGTCGAGGCGGATGCCGTGCACCATGCCGTCGCCGGTGAACCAGTGCGCGGAGTCGGCCTCCTGGGGGTTGGGCCCGTTGCGCAGGTACCAGCCGGACAGCTCGGGCGGCACGGCCCCGGTGACCGGCAGTTCGGTGACGGTGGCCTCGTCCAGGACGGGCGCGAAGTTCCCGGCGAGGTGCGAGGGTGCGGTGTGCTCGGTGGTCATGGCGTTGTGCTCCCTGGTGGGCCGGGGGGTCAGGCGTCCGTCGCCTGGGTCTGGAGGGCGGCCATCCGGGCCTGGACACGGGCCGGGTAGATCCGGGTGAAGACCGCGGGGGCGACCAGACCCGAGATCCGGGCCGTCCAGGCGATCCACTCGGGGGCGCCGGCCAGCTCACAGATGCCCAGCGCGACGAGGATGAAGGTGAAACCGGCCGCCCAGACCGCGGTGATGACGTTGTTGACGGCGACGAAGCCGGGGTGGGTCCAGTACTCCTCGGGCGTCTGGCGGCGGGCGATGCCGAGGGTGAAGGGGCTGCGCAGGGCGAGGCTGCCCCAGGCGGTACCGGCCAGCCAGACGAAGGAGAGCACTCCGTTCCAGCGCTCGGCCGGGGAGTCGGGGTCGGCGAACGCGTAGGCGCCGATGACGACGAAGAACACGATGCTGCTGGCCTCCAGGACCAGGGCGTCGGCCGCCACCCCGCGCCGCCGGTCCTGGAGGAACAGGAACAGCCCGGTGACGAACCCCGCCACCGCGCCCCAGCGCCAGTCCCAGGCGGAGACGCCACCGGAGACGACCCAGGGAATGAACCCGCGTATGTAACCCACGATGCTTGTCCTCAGCTCTCAACTCCCCGGGCACCGCTCACCCTTGGCCCCGAGGTTCCAACTTTGACAGGTGGAAACTAGAAGCTCCGGAAGCAACATGTCAAGATAGGAATGTCATCCATGGAACCTCCACACGGAACCCACGCTTCCACGATCAGTAATTCTCGACCTGTCAACATTGGAGTGACCCGCGTTATGGTGGGGCCATGAGCCTTCGCCACGCCCTCCTCGGGCTCCTCGTCTACCGCCCCGGCAGCGGCTACGACCTGCTGAAGATCTTCGACACCTCCCTGGGCAACGTCTGGCCCGCCAAGCAGAGCCAGATCTACGGCGAGCTGACCAAGCTGGACGCGGCCGGTCTGATCAAGGTCACCGACGAGGGCCCACGCGGGCGCAAACAGTACGAACTCACCCCCGAGGGCCACGCGGAGGTGCGCCGCTGGGTCGCCGAGACCGAGGCCCCGCGCGCCCAGCGCAACCCGATGCTGCTCCAGACGTTCTTCCTGGGCCTGCTGCCCCGCGAGGACGCCGCCCAGCGACTGCTCCACCACGCCGACACCATGGCCAAGGAGTACGAGACCCTGCTCGCCCTGCGGGACCGGGTGGACTGGGACCGGGACGAACTGAGCCTGTTCGGGGGATTCGTCATCGAGCACGGCCTGCGCCAGCGCAAACTGGAGCAGGAGTGGGCCCGCTGGGCCGCCGACCGCTTGCTGAACAGCCCCGAGCCGTCATCCGCGACCATCTGAAACCCCGCTAACTGGAGATTTAATCTCCATTTCAAGCTACCACCGCATCCGCGCTCCGCGCCCGTGGAAACCGGAGAGACCGGTGGACACTTTTCCCGTTCTGCACAGCCACCACGGCCCACCTGGGGATGCGACAGCGGATCGACAGGGGATCGACAGGGGCGACAGCGGACCGACAGGTGGGGCGGGTGCCCGGCGACACACCTGCACGCCCGCACGGCTTCACGGCTTCACGGCACGCAGGGTGGGCGGCGGATCCAGTCGCACCCCGCCGCCCACCCCGGCCCGCTGTGCCCTCCTCAGGTCACCCGGGCCCGCGCCCCCCTCCTCAGGTCACCCCACCGCCGAGACGAACCCCGTCACCGCCCGCACGAACTCCTTCGGCTCCTCCAGGTGCCCGAAGTGCCCGCTGTGCTCCAGCACGGCCAGCTCCGCGCCCGGGATCAGCCGGTGCAGCTCATCGGCCCAGCGCACCCCGCAGATGAAGTCGTACCGCCCGACCACCACCAGCACCGGGACCGTGAGCCCGCCCAGCGCGGCGGTGTCGTCGATGACCTCCGGTACGCCGTCCTCGTCCACCGCCGACACGAACCAGCCGCTCACGGCGTCCCGGAACGGGGCGAACTCCGCCTCGCGCCCCCAGTAGTCGGCGAAGTACACCGGCACCAGGGCGCGCAGCACCTCGGTGAACGCCGGGTCGTCAACGGCGTCCGGGACCGCCGCGAACCCGGCCATCACCTCCGCCACCTCCGGACGCCCGGCGTTGCGCGCGGCGAACTCCCCGGCCAGCCGGGCCGTCTCGGCACCGTGCTCGTCCCCGGTGCGCGGCACGCTCTCGTAGAGGATCACCCCGGCGATCCGCTCGGGGTGGCGCAGGGCGTGGTACTGGGCGACGAACCCGCCGTGCGAGTGCCCCAGCAGGAACACCCGCTCCTGCCCCAGGTGCTCGATCAGCCCGGCGAGGAAGCGGCTGTAGCGGGCGCGGGTGTAGCCGCGCGGATGGGCGGGCAGCCGCCCGGAGTCACCGGTGCCGACCGGCTCCGGGTAGACGACGGTGAGGTGCTCCTCCAGCGCGGGCATCCGCAGATACCGCCAGTCGATCCCGGGCCCGCCGGAGTGCGCGACGCACACCGGCCCTTCCCCGTGGACGTGGTAGCGCAGGGTGATGCCATCGATCTCGATGGTGTGGGTACCGGGCGCCAGGGGCGCGGTGCGGTGGCCGGACATATCGGCTCAGCTCCAGACGGGTCTCGATGCGAACAGCGGCAAGACCCGGGGCGGCGACGGAAGTTCACCACCCTCCCTATGACCTGGGCCACACTCACCACGGGCGGAGTCGCCTACAGTCGGTCCTCCCTTCCGCACCCCCGTCCGTTCCAGGGAGACACCCCGTGCGTCTGCGCTGCGCCCTGCTCGACGACTTCCAGGGCATCGCCACCGAGGTGGCCGACTGGTCGGCGCTGGCCGACCGGGTGGAGACCGTGACGTTCCGCGAGCACTTCACCGACCCGGACGCCCTGGTCGCGGCGCTGGCGGACATGGACATCGTGGTCACCCTGCGCGAACGCGTCGCGTTCCCCGCCGAGGTCCTCTCCCGGCTGCCCCGGCTGAAGCTGCTGATCGCCTCCGGCATGCGCAACTCCGTCATCGACTACGCCGCCGCCGAACGGCAGGGGGTGACGGTGTGCGGGACGGCGAGTTCCTCGACGCCGCCGGTCGAACTGACCTGGGCACTGCTGCTGGGCCTGGCCCGGGGCCTGACCACCGAGTACACGGCGCTGCGCGAGGGCGGGCCCTGGCAGTCCACGGTGGGCGCCGATCTGCACGGCCGCCGGCTGGGGCTGCTGGGCCTCGGCAAGATCGGCACCCGGGTCGCGCACATCGGCCTGGCCTTCGGGATGCGGGTGAGCGCCTGGAGCCGGAACCTCACCCGGGAGCGGGCGGACGAGCACGGCGTCGACCTCGCCCCGGCCAAGGAGGCCCTGCTCGCGGAAAGCGACTTCGTCTCGGTCCATCTGGCCCTCGGCGACCGCACCCGGGGCCTGCTGGGCCCGGCCGAACTCGCCCTGCTCAAGCCGACCGCGTATCTCATCAACACCTCGCGCGCCGCGATCGTCGACCAGGACGCGCTGCTCACCGCGCTCCACGAGGGCCGGATCGCGGGCGCGGGCCTCGACGTCTTCGACCTGGAACCCCTCCCCGCCGACCACCCCGTACGCACGGCCCCCCGCCTGCTGGCCACCCCGCACCTGGGCTATGTGTCCCGCGCGAACTATGAGACGTACTACGGCCAGGCGGTGGAGAACATCGAGGCGTACCTGAAGGGCGAGCCCCTGCGCCGCCTGCCCTGAGAATCCCGGCAGGGTCTACGCCGCTTCCTTAGGGGCGCGAGGAACTGCGCGACCAGCCACCCCCCACCCGCACCGGACCGACTACCCCACAACCCCACAACCCCCCACCTCCCTTCAAAACGGGTGATCCACCCCATCCCTCCCGTGACCCGCCCTCTCCCCCCGCCGTTGAAGGTGAGCACGGCGGCGCGTCCTGCCGCCGTGCTCACCCAGTCAGTTAAGGAGAACGTGATGTCTCGCATCGCGAAGGTCGCCGGGGTCGCTCTCGGCGCGGGCGCCGTGGTTCTGAGCGGCACCAGCATGGCCATGGCGGACGCGGGCGCGGAGGGCGCGGCCGTCGGCTCGCCCGGCGTGCTGTCCGGCAACCTGATCCAGGTCCCGGTGAACGTGCCGATCAACCTGTGCGGCAACACCATCGACGTCATCGGCCTGCTGAACCCGGCCTTCGGCAACACCTGCGCCAACGTCAGTGACCACCGCGGCGGCCACCGCAACGGCGGCGGCTACGGCGAGGGCGGCTACGGCCGCTGACCCCGCCCCCGCACCCCGCGGACGGCCCCCGAGAGCCCCGGCACCTCCGAGCGCCGGGGCTCTCCCCTTGTCCTCTGCTGCCCCTGTCCTCTGCTTGTCCTCTGCGGGGCCGGGACGGCTACCCGTAGCGATAGACCCCGCCGGTGTCCTCCAGCTGATCCGGGGTCAGGTCCCACGGCGGCAGCTTCTCGTGGCGGGCGACCACCCGGCCGTGCTGGGCGGTGCCGGGCGCGGGCGGCTTGTCGGGCAGATAGCGGTGCTGCTTGTGCCGCTGCTGCCAGCGCAGCCACAGCAGATCGACAAAGGCGTGGTGCAGCCAGAACACCGGATCGTTGACGGACGCCCCGCCGAGCATCGCCCCGCCGACCCAGCGGTGCACCCGGTTGTGGTTGCGCCAGGAGACGGAGCCCCGCCCGCTCCCCCACCCCTCCAGCTTGTTGCGGAAGCCGCCGCCGGAGGTGGAGTTCCAGGGCGAGACGTCATACGTCCCGTCCTTCATCGCCCACTCCACATCGTCCTTGGTGGGCAGGTCGATCGGGTCCTTGGAGCGGCCGAGGTCACGGGTGAGGTACTCGGCGTCGGTGACCCCTTCGCGCAGGGTCCAGTTCCCCTCCCGGTGGGCGAACGGTCCCTCGGTGACCTGCCGGTCGCCGGACCGCCCGTTCCCGCCGAGCAGGTCCTTGCTCCAGGGCAGGGACTTCGCGCTGCGCTCCCGGGTCCAGTCCCAGTACGGCACGCTCACCGAGGGGTCGAGCCGGCGCAGGGCGTCCTCCAGGTCCAGCAGGAACCGGCGGTGCCAGGGCAGGAACGAGGGGGCCATATGGGCGGTGCGCAGCCCGTCCTCGCCGTCGGAGACATAGAAGTCGATGTGCATCCGGACGAATTCGTCGTACTCGCCGCGCCGCTTCAGCTCCAGCAGCGCCGACACGAACCGCCGCTTCTCGGCGGCGGTGAGGGTACTGACGTCCTTACGCGTGTACGCCATGGTGGCCGCCCCCTCCGTGGGCCGGGGCGGCCGTCCGCAGCCGCTCGCCCGGACCGAGTTCGTCGACGGCGGCACGGGCCGCTTCCAGCGGGGTGGGGTAGGAACGGTAGTGGTCGATGACGCTGATCCAGGTGCCGTCGGCCCGGCGCATCAGGTGCAGCGGACGGCCGTCGACGGTGACGTGCCAGGAACCGGCACCGGCACCCGTATCCGCACCGGCGGCGGCAGCAGCCGTACCGGCGTCGGTGGTGCGGACGCCGCGGATCCGGCGGCCCCGGTGGATCTCGTCGAAGGCCGTGTCCTCCGGCGGCGGTGCGGCCGGGCGGGCGGGCCGGGAGGCGGCGACCAGCGGGGCGACGGCGAGGGCGGCGGCCGAGGCGAGCAGCCCGCGCAGCACCTCCCGCCGTCCGCCGCGTGCCCGTCCCGCTCTTGTCGCGGTGGCCCCGACCGGTGCCCCGCCGACGCTGACGACCATGTGTGTGCTCCTCGCCCGATTGGTTCGCTGGGTGCCGACAGCGCCCTGAGCCGCTGTCGCCTGCGCTAACCGCACAAGGTGCCGGACGGTCACCGTCGGGCGTCCGGGCGGGCTAGGCGAGGGGGGTGACGGGGTGTCAGTCTGACCCGGCGGAAGGGGCCCCCTCCCCCTCCCCTTCCCTCCCCCACGACAGTAAGGACCCGCCCATGAAGACCCTGCTCAGCGGTGGAACCGTCGTCACCCTCGACCCGGTGGCCGGTGATCTCGACCGGGGTGATGTCCTGATCGAGGACGGGGTGATCACCGGGGTCGCCGCGCGGATCGACGCGCCGGACGCCGAGGTGATCGACGCCGGCGACCGGATCGTGCTGCCGGGACTGGTCGACACCCACCGCCACACCTGGCAGGCCGCGTTCCGCGGGATCGGCGCGGACTGGACGTTCGCCGAGTATCTGACGGCCATGCACGGGACCCTCCGGCCGCACTTCCGGCCCGAGGACGTCTATCTGGGCAATCTGCTGGGGCGGCTGGAGGCGCTGCACTCCGGGGTGACCACCCTGCTCGACTGGTTCCACTGCGCCCAGAGCCCCGCGCACGCCGACGCCGCCGTGGCCGCCCTGCGCGAGGCCCCGGGCCGCTCGGTGTTCTGCTACGGCGCCGGGTGGGGCACCGGCGATCCGGTGGACGCCGAGGTCCGCCGGGTGCGGGCCGCGCTGCCCGACGACGACGGCGACGGCGACGGACTGCTCGGCATGGCGCTGGGCCTGCGCGGCCATGCCGAGACGGGCCTTGACCTGCTCGCCGACGAACTCGCCCTGGCGGCCGAGCTGGGGATCCGGACCAGTGTGCACACCGCGTCCGACGGGGTCCGCCGCCCGGTCGCCGAGCTGCACGAGCACGGGCTGCTGCGGGACACCACCACCCATGTGCACGGCAACGGGCTGGCGGACGACGAACTGCGGATGCTGGCCGACGCGGGCTGCTCGGTGTCGATCAGCCCGGATGTGGAGATGAAGATGGGCTTCGGACGACCGGAGACCGGCCGGATGCTGGCCGCCGGACTGCGCCCCACCCTCTCGGTGGACGATGTCCCCTCGGTCGGCGGCGATCTGTTCACCACCATGCGCACCGCGTTCACGGCCCAGCGCGCCCTGGACGGCGGTCTGCGCTCCCGGGACGTCCTGGAGTTCGCGACCGTCGACGGGGCCCGCGCCCTGGGCCTCGGCGACCGCATCGGCTCGCTGACCCCGGGCCGGGCGGCGGACGTGATCCTGCTGCGCGCCGACGACCCCACGGTGTTCCCGGTCGGCGACCCGGTCGGCACGGTCGTCGCCGCCGGTCACCCCGGGCTGGTGGACACCGTCCTGGTGGCGGGCCGGGTGGTCAAGCGGGACGGGGCGCTGGTCGGCGTGGATCTGCCGGCGCTGCGGTCCCGGGTGCTGGAGTCCCGCGCCCGGATCGCCGCGGCGGCGGGCTTCCCCCTGCCCGGCGGACGCCCGGGACCGCGGTGACCGGTGCGGTCACCTTGTGACCGGTGGTCTGTGACCGGTGGTCAAAGACCTGTGGTCAGAGGCCGGGGCCCATCGCGATGTCCGCGCCGGGCACGGTCTGGAGGACCGGGGTGAGGACACCGGCCTGCGGCAGCTTCAGGCCGGGCAGGCCGAAGTTGTCCGGGTCGGGCGGGGTCAGCGGGGCGTCCAGGGTCAGACCGGGGGCGAGGGCGCGGACATCGGCGGCGCGGGCGTCGACACCGAGGTGGTCGAACTGGTCGCCGAGGACCCGGGGCAGCGGGGCGCGGAGCTGGGCGCCGGGCAGTCCGGTGCTGACCGGGAGCTGCGGCAGGGCCCGGTCCGGGAGGAGGCGGCCCTCGACATAGCGGGGGCCGTCGGGGGCGCCCGGCACCGGCAGCGGGAGTTCGGCGGAGAGGGTGGGCACTTCCATGTTCAGGGAGTGCTCGACGCCCTCCAGCGGCACGGGAACCGGCACGGTCCCGGCCGCCGACGCGGGCGAGGCGGCGGCGCCCAGGGCGGCGGCCACCCCGGTGGCGAGGGCGGCGAAAGTTCCTCGGGTGCTCGGCTTCATCTCAGCTGTGGCCCTTCGAATCGGTTCCTGGGAGCGACGTCCGTACGCACAACGACTCCGGGCGCGCGACGAGCGCACAATTCCCCCGGGTGCCGCAGTTGTGGGACGGGGTGATCGTCGGTTCTTCGGCCGACCGTCACCGGTCCGTTCCGGAGGGCCCCCGGCGAGTGGGGTCCGGTGTGCGGCCGACACGCGAACAGGCCGCCGCCCCCGGGTCCGGGAACCCGGGGGCGGCGGCCCACCCACTCCGCCTGGCGCCGTCGTCAGACGCGCAGGCTGCGGGCCGGGAGGACGACATGGGCGGCGGCGTCGAGAGTCTCCTCGGCACCGGCGAACGCGGCGAGCGCCTCCGGCTCGACGGGCTGTCCGGGCTTGGCCTCGGGCCAGGGGCGGGTGGTGAACACGAAGTAGGCGAAACCGCGTTCGCCGACCGCGTCGAGCCACTCCGGCGGCGGGGTGACCGTGGCGTTGAGGTGGGGCATGGCGACGACCGCCGTACCGGACTCGACCAGCAGGCTGACCGGGAGGCTGGGCTTGAGGTTGCCGTCGACGAGATCACCGCCGACGGGCAGGTCGTTGTCGGTCAGCAGCCGCTCGATCGCGGCGGTGGTGGCCTCGGGGCCGTCGGCGGCGTCACCGAGGGAGTAGGCGAGGAGATAGGGCATGTCGCCGTCGGGCGCCTCGCCGCTCCAGGCCATCACGACGAGCGTGCCGAGGTCGGCGGGGTGGAAGGGGCGGGTTTCACCGGAGGTTGTGGTCACCCGCGCGACCCTAGCCCCGGGCCCGAACGCCGCCCGACGCGTTCTCACCCGGTCGGGGGATGGTGCGCCGCCGCTCTACACGAACGAGGGAAGTGGGGCGTTTCCGGTACCGGGAAGGGGGTCGGCGTGCCGTGCGGACCGGTCCGGGAAAATGCCTGATGAATGGGCCGGGGCAATTCCAAAATACCGAAAGGGCCGATTCCCGGGGAATGGAATCGACCCTTTCGGTAATACGCGGGGAGGCCGCCGGGGCTCAGCCCTGGAGCGGGAGCCCGCCGAGCAGTCCGGTCTTGTTGAGCGCGCCGGTGGTGCCCTTGACGGTGTTGAGCACGGAGTCCTTGTTCTCGGTGTCGAGGGCGTTGGACTGGTGCTGGAGCGGCATCGCGTCGGCGGTCGTCAGGCGGCCACTGGTCAGGGTGTTCACGGCGCCGTTGAGGCTGGTGGGCGTGAGGTCGGCGGCGTTGTGGGCGAACGCGGGCGCGGCGGCGCCGGCGAGGGCCAGGGATCCGGCGACGACAGCGGCGGCCTTCAGGGACTTCATCGGGTTCCTTTCTTGGGCGACCGGTGCTGCTACTGCCGGCTGCCTCAGGGAATTCTGACGCCGTGCCTAACGACCCTTCACCGGCCGGGAAACTCCGTTCCGCAGAAATCATAAGAACCCCGGGCGACCGCTCTCGATGAGAGACGCCCGGGGGGAGGAGTGCGCAGGGGGAGGGGCGCGCGGCTTACGACGCCGGGAGGTTGGGGGCGGCGGGCGCGGCGGCGGGGGCGGCGGGGGCCGCAGGGGCGGAGACGGGGAGGTTCGGCGCGGCGGGGAGGCTCGGCGCCGCCGGAACACTCGGGGCCGCCGGGAGGCTCGGCGCCGTCGCCGGCAGGCTCGGCAGCGACGGGAGTCCGGCCAGGTCCGGCGCGGGCAGCGCGCCGCCGAGCAGAACGGACGCCAGGACGTTGACGATGCCGGTGACCACCCCGTTCGAGGCCGGCACGATCTTGCCCGCGTCGCCGGAGGTGGTCGCGGTGATCAGGCCGTCCACCGCCTTCCGGAGGGCGGCGAGGGCGTCGTCCTTGAGGTCGGCGGGCGCCTTGCGGGGGGCGGAGGCGGGGGCCGGGGCCGGGAGGGTGGCGGCCGGGGAGGTGGAACCGGCCTCGGCGATGGCGCTCGCGGCCACTTCGGCGAGCCGGGTCGCCTGGTCGGGGGTGAGCTGGCCGTTGTCGGCGTTCAGCGCGGTGCCGAGCAGTTCGGTGACCGGGGTGAGCACCCCGGTGATGTCGCTCAGGCTCCGGGTCTGGGCGAGCAGCGCGTCGGCGCCGGGGACGGGCGCCTCGGCGGCCGTACCGGCGCGCTCCCCGGGCGAGGCGTGCTCGGCCGCGACCGCCGGGGCGGCGGCGCCGAGGACGAGGGCGGCGCAGAGAGCGGTGGACGCGATACGCCGCTTGGGCAGACCACGCATGGGACTTCCTTTCGGGGGACGCACACATCCCGGCCGCACCGGTGTGCGCGGCCGGGACTCCACCGTGCGAACGACCGTCGCACTCCGCAACCGATCAAGCACGCCACGCCCTCGCCCGGCGGGCGGGCCGCGCCCCCGCCGGGGACATCCACCCCCGGGCGGCGCCCAGTTGGGACCGGCGCGGACCCTGTCGGCACCGCGCCGCCCCGCACCCCCATTCGGGGCACACCCCCGGACACACGGAACCGGCCGCCCTCCCCGCCGAGGGGGAGGACGGCCGGCCGCGCGGAGGCGACGTGGCGTCAGCCGTTGACGCAGGTGTTGCCGAACGCCGGGTTCAGCAGGCCGATGACGTTGATCGTGTTGCCGCAGACGTTGACCGGAACGTGGACCGGGACCTGGATCACGTTGCCGGACAGCACGCCCGGGGAGTGGGCAGCAGCGCCCTGGGCGCCGCTGTCGGCGGCGGCGACACCGGCGCCACCGGCGACGGCCGCGGCGGCAACGGTGGTCAGGGCCAGGCCCTTCGCGATACGCGACATGGAGAGGTGCTCCTTGGGGGTTGACACAAACATCCGGGCGGGATGCCCGGCGCTGTGTCAACGCACCATGCTCCGCCGGGTTGTGCCGCCAAAGGGGTGATGTCCCCCTCGGAGCGGACTTCACCATTCCGACACACTTGTCCGGTTTCAATGGATTAATACTGATAGCGACTAGAGTTGCGGACCGTTCGACGTACCCGTATGGCCCGTCCATCCAGGAACCACAGGAAAGGGCACGCCGGTCATGCCGCACTCCCCGCGATCGCTGCTGCGCCGTGCCACGGTCGGCGGCCTCGCCCTCGCCGCTCTCGTCGGGCTCCCCTCGCTCGCCGCTCCGGACGGAGCCGACGCCCGTGTGCTCGCCGCTCCGGACGGAGCCCGCGCCCGTGTGCTCGCCGCGCCCGCCGCCGAGGCCGAGCGCATCGCGTTCGCCGAACGCCATCGCGCGGTCCAGCACGGCGGTTTCGTCCGCGCCGCCAACACCTCCCTCACCTGCGCCGCCACCCCCGCCTGCCGGGCCGCCCGGGACGGCGCCCCCGGCGGCGACGACGACTTCGCCATGGAGTTCGTCGACATCGACGACGACCCCCGCACCGACAACTCCTCGCGCGCCGAGATCCGGCTGCCCACCGGCGCGCGGATCACCTACGCCCGCCTGTACTGGGGCGGCAATCTGCTGGCCGGGGAGCGCCGCCCCGCCCGCGACACCGCGCGGGTGCTGCTCGCCGCGCCCGGCGGCGCCTACGGCGAGGTCCTCGCCGACACCGCCGTGGGCCGCCGGGCGGCGCGCGGCGCGGAGGCGTACCAGGCGTCGGCGGACGTCACCCGGCAGGTGCGGACCGGCGGCGCCGGGCTCTGGACCGTCGCCCAGGTCGGTGCCGCGCGCGGCCGGTCCGAGCACGGGGCATGGGCCGGCTGGACCCTGGTGGTGGCCTACGAGCACCCGGCGGAGCCGCTGCGGCGGCTGGCGCTGTGGGACGGGTTCGAGGCGCTGGACCGGGCCGGGCACGAGATCCGGGTGACCGGGCTCGGCGCCCCGGCCGGGGCCACCGGACAGATCGGCCTGGTGGCGTACAACGGCGACCGCGCCACCGGCCCCGACACCCTCGCCGTCTCCGCCGACCGCCGCGCCCCGGCCCCCCTCGGCGACGCCTCCAACCCCTACGAGGACGTCCTCAACTCCACCGTCACCGGCGCTCCGGGGCGGCGTGAACCCGCGTTCGAGCAGACCCTCGGCTACGACTCCGATGTGTTCGAACTGGGGCGTGCGCTGGAGCGCGGTGGTGACCAGCTGGCGTTCCGGCTCGTTTCCCAGCCGGACGCGGCCTGGGCCGGCGTGCTCTTCGTCGCCGTGGAGGCCCGGAAGTAAGGCGCGCTCCCGCCCGTCCGCCAGCACCTCCCCCGAGCGAGGAAACCGCGCCATGCACCAGCCACCGCCCGCCTCCGGGCCGCGCGTCCTGCATCTGACGCAGCCGGTCGACGGCGGGGTCGCCCGTGTCGTCACCGAGCTGACCCGCGCTCAGCTGGCCGCCGGCTGGGAGGTCGTGGTGGCCTGTCCCGAGGGGGCGCTCGCCCGGGAGGTGGCGGCGCTGGGCGCCGGTTCACGAGCCTGGCGCGCGACGCGTGCGCCGGGTCGATCGCTGCCCGGGGAGGTCCATGGGGCCGTACGGGTGATCGAGGCCGTTCGACCGGATGTGGTGCACGCGCACAGTGCCAAGGCGGGGCTCGCCGGGCGGCTGGCGGTGCGCGGGCGGATCCCGACCGTGTTCCAGCCGCACGCCTGGTCCTTCGAGGCGGTCGGTGGCGCCACCGCCGCGCTGGCCCTGCGCTGGGAGCGGTTCGGGGCGCGCTGGGCGGCGCGCACGCTGTGTGTGAGCGGGGCCGAGCGGGACACCGGGGCCGCCGCCGGGATCCTGGCCCGCTGGAGCGTCGTCCCCAACGGCGTCGACACCGGCCGCTTCTCCCCCGGCCCCACCTCCCGTGCCGCACTGCTGCCGGGCCTCGGCCCGGACACCCCGCTGGTGGTGTGCGTGGGGCGGCTGTGCCGGCAGAAGGGCCAGGACGACCTGCTGACGGCCTGGGAGTCGGTACGGCGGCGGCTGCCCGGGGCGCGGCTGGTGCTGGTCGGCGACGGCCCCGACCGGGCCCGGCTCGAAGCGCGCGGCGGGCCGGTGCTGTTCGCCGGGGCGGTCGCCGACCCGGTGCCCTGGTACCGGGCCGCCGATCTGGTGGTGCTGCCCTCGCGCTGGGAGGGCATGGCGCTGGCCCCGCTGGAGGCGATGGCGTGCGGGCGGCCGGTGGTGGTGACCGAGGTGAACGGCGCTCGCGAGGCCCTGCCGCCCGCGCTCGCGGCGCACGCGCTGGTACCGCCGGGCGACCCGGCCGCGCTGGCCCGCGCCCTCACCGCGCTGCTGGCCGACCGGCGGCTGCGCGAAGACCTGGGCGCCCGGGGGCGCGCGCACATCCGGTCCGCGCACGACGTGCGGCACATGACCGAGGCGGTCGCCCAGGTCTACGGCGACCTTCTCGGCGCCGGTCAGGCAAGGCGCGTCGCGCCCACCGAGTACAGGGAGTCGATCCACTCGTGACTGCGGAAAGCACTGCGGCCGGTCCCGTCCCCTCCCCCGGAACCCCCGGTTCCCCCGGACCTCATGGACCCCACGGATCCCATGGACCCCATGCGGTCCATGGATCCCACGGGTCCGCCGGGCCGATGCCCCGGGAGCACAGACCCGCGCCCAGACCCTCGGCCCTGTCCGTGCTGCCGCCGCGGCGCCGGGACGGCGGCTTCCGGATGCCGGTACGACGCCGGCCCCCGGCCCGCCCCCCGGTCCTGCTGCCGCTGCTGCTCGCGGACGGTGCCGCCGCCCTGCTCGGCGCTCTCGCGCTGCTCGGCCACCGCCCGCTGCTGCTCGCGCTGCTGGTCGCCGTCTCGATACTGCTGCGCCCCCACCGGCCGCCCCGACGGCTCCAGGGCGTCCTGGACGAACTGCCCGCCGTCTGCGGGCGGATCGCCCTCGGCTGGCTGGGCCTGGCCACCCTGGTCGCCGCCCTCGCCCCCGCCCAGGCGCTGACCCCGCACACCCTCGCCCTCGGCACCGCCACCCAGCTGACCGCCGCCTGCGCCGGACGCGCCCTGGTCCACCGGCGCCGCCGCACCCTGCTGCTGCGCCGCCCGCGCGCCGCGCTGGTGATCGGCCCGGCGCCCGTCGCCCAGCGGGTCGCCGCCGCGATCCTGCGCCACCCGGGGTGCGGGACCCGCCCGGTCGGCGTGGTCGCCCCCGTGCCCGACGGCCCCGACGGGCTGCCGGTGCTGACCACCGGCGAGGAGGTGCAGCGGGCCCTCATCCAGAACGGCGTCCGGGACGTCCTCGCCGTCCACCCCGGGGTGCGCGGCGAGCACGGGCCGCTGCTGCGGGCGCTCGCCGAATCCGGGTGCGCGCTGTGGGAACTGGACCCCGAGTCGCCCACCCACCCGGCGGGCGAACACCTCGCCGGGTTCGCCTGCCGCCGCCTGGAACCGGGCCCCGGACGGCCCACCAGTCGCGGCAAGCGGCTGCTGGACCTGACCCTCGCCGGGCTGGCGCTGCTGGCGGTGAGCCCGCTGCTGCTGGGCTGCGCGCTGGCGCTGCGGCTGATCGAGGGGCCGGGTGTGGTGTTCCGGCAGGAGCGCATCGGCAAGGACGGGCGCCCCTTCACCCTGCTGAAGCTGCGCACCCACCGCCCGGTCGACGAGACCGAGTCGGCGACCCGCTGGAGCGTCGCGGGCGAGCACGGCATGTCCTGGTTCTGCCGCTTCCTGCGCCGCCACTCGCTGGACGAGCTGCTCCAGCTGTGGAACGTGGTCCGCGGGGACATGAGCCTGGTCGGCCCCCGCCCCGAACGGCCCTTCTTCGTCACCCAGTTCAGCCAGACCTACCCCGGCTACGCGGCCCGCCACCGGATGCCGACCGGCATCACCGGCCTCGCCCAGATCAACGGCCTGCGCGGCGACACCTCCATCGAGGACCGGGCCCGCTTCGACAACGCCTACATCGACAACTGGACGCTGTGGCAGGACATCTGCATCCTGCTCCGCACCGCGACCGCGCTGGTCCGCTCGGCGGGGAGCTGACCCATGACCCACCCCCGCACGAGACGGCCCAGCACGACGCGGAAAGCCGCCGCCCTCCTGACGACTCACCCCCACCCTGCCCACGCAGCCACCCCCACCACCCCACACCCCCAACAGCCCCGGCAAGGGAACCCGCGCCGATGACTCTCGCGCCGCCCCTCCCCCCACCGCTCGCGCTGCCGCCCCGCCGCCCCCCGCCGCCGCGCCGGACCCTGTCACCCGTGTGGCCGGTGGTGGCGGTGATCGCCCTGCTGGGGCTGCCCCTGGCCACCGGCGCTGAGGGCGGGGCGGGTCCGGCCGACGCGCTGTCCGCGCTGGTCGTCGGGTTCTGTGCCGTCCGGCTGCTGCGCGGGCGGCGGCGCCCGCTGTCCGCCACCGCCGCGCTCGTGCTGGCACTGCCGGTCGTGGGGCTCGCGGTGGCCGCCGCCGGGGCGTCCTCGGCGGGCGCCGGGCTGACCGGCCTCGGCCGCTACCTCCAGATCTTCGTGCTGGTCCCGGCGGCGGTCGCGCTGCTGATCCGGGACCGCGCCGATGTCCGCCTGCTCGCCTGGGCGTTCGTCGCGCTCGCCACCTGGGAGGGCGCGGTCGGCGTCCACCAGTACGCCACCGGCACCGGCGCCTCCTACCAGGGGCAGCTGGTCCGGGCGGTCGGCACCTTCGGCGCCCAGGACATCATGGGTATGGCGACGGTGGTGTCGCTGGGCCTGGTCTGCGCGACCGGGCTGGCCCTCGGCGACGGACCGGCCCGGCAGCGGGCGCTGGCGACCGCCGCCGCCCTCGCCCTGACCGTTCCGCTCGCCCTGTCCTTCAGCCGGGGCGCCTGGATCGCGACCGCCCTGACCTGCGCGGCCCAGCTCCTCCTGGCCGGGGTGCGCCGGGCGCTGACGGTGGGCGCGGCGCTGCTCGCGGCCGGGATCGTGCTGGTCGGCGGGCTCGGGATGGGCTCGGGGATGCTCCAGGAACGCGTCGGCAGCATCGGCCGGGTGGCCGCCGCGCCGGACCAGTCCGTCACCGACCGGTACGCGATGTGGGCGGCGGCGGGCGGGATGTGGCGCGAGCACCCGGTGACCGGCGTCGGACTCAAGGGCTTCCCCGAGCACCGGGACGCCCACGCCTCGCTCGCCCTGTCGTCGGGGAGCGACACCGAGAGCGCGGGTGAGGCGTTCCGCCGCCAGCCGCTGCTGTCCCCGCACAACATGTATCTGCTGATCCTCGCCGAACAGGGCCTGCTCGGACTGCTCACCCTCGCGGGGAGCTGGCTGGCCCTGCTGGCGTGCGCCCTCACTGGCCTGCGGCGGGCCCGCCGCACCGGCGCCGCCCGCCGCGCCCCCGACTGCGCCCTGCTCGCGACCGGCCTGCTGATCTGGCAGCTCACCGACTTCTGCTACGCCGACATCGGCGGCCCCGCGACCGTACTGACCGGCGTCTGCCTGGGCCTGACGGCCTGGTGGGCACTGTCGGCCGGGCGGCCGGGCGGTCGGACCCCGTCGGCCGGGGGGCACGATGACCGTGCGTGACCCGTCCCGGAGGGAGGCGCGCACTGTCCGCCGCCCCGCCCCCCTCGGCCAGGGGGACACAACGACCGCGCGTCACCCATCCCGGAGAGAAGCACGCACTGTCCGCCGCCCCACCCCCCTCGGCCAGGGGGACACAACGACCGCGCGTCACCCATCCCGGAGAGAAGCACGCACTGTCCACCGCCCCGCCCCCCTCGGCCAGGGGGACACAACGACCGCGCGTCACCCATCCCGGAGGCAAGCACCCACTGTCCACCGCCCCACCCCCCTCACCAGGGGGCACGATGACCGTGCGTGACCCGTCCCGGGTGGACGCGGCGCGGGACGCCGCTCTGCTCCCCGCCCCCCGCCCGGCCGTCGACCCCGCTCCCGGACCGCCGCCCCGCGGCTTCCTCGCCCGTGCCGCGCTGCTCACCGGGGTCCTGTCGGTCGCCGGGGCGCTGCTCGGGCTGGTCCGGGACCAGGCGCTGGCCCGGCTGTTCGGGGCGGGCGCGGAGACGGACGCGTTCCTGGTGGCGTGGACCGTCCCGGAGTTCGCCTCGACGCTGCTGATCGAGGACGGGCTCGCGTTCGCGCTGATCCCGGCGTTCAGTCTGGCGCTGGCGCGGCGGGCGCGCGGGGTGGCCGGGGACCCGGTGCGGGCGCTGGTCGCCCGCACCCTGCCCCGGCTGACCGGCGTGCTGATCGCCGTCGCCGCGGCCCTCGTCCTGCTCGCGCCCGCGCTGGTGGGCCTGCTCGCCCCCGGGCTGGCCGACCCCGCGCTCGCCGTGGACTGCACCCGGCTGGCGGCGGTGTGCGTGGTCGGGTTCGGGCTCGCCGGGTACTTCAGCGCCGCCCTGCGCGCCCACCGCCGCTATCTCGCCCCGGCCGCGATCTACGTCGCCTACAACACCGGCATCATCACCGCGATGTTCGTGCTCGGCGGACGCTGGGGGGTGCGCTCGGCGGCGACCGGGGTGGCGCTCGGCAGTCTGCTGATGGTGATGGTCCAACTGCCTTCGTTCGTACGGCGGTTGCGGCGCAAGGCGGTCGCCGAGGTGCCGCCGGGCGCCGGGGAGCCGGAACCGGCGGTCGGGCTGGGTCTGATCGCGGCCATTCTCACCTTCGCGCTGTGCCGTCAGTCGCAGGTGCTGATCGAGCGGTTCCTCGCCTCGAACCTGCCCTCCGGGGCGATCTCGCATCTCAACTACGCGCAGAAGGTCGCCCAGATCCCCATGACGCTCTCGCTGATACTGGTCACCGTCACCTTCCCGGTGGTCGCGCGGGCGCTGGCCGAGGGCGACACCGAGCGGGCCCGCGGCCGGATGGAGCGGGATCTCGCGCTGGCCACCTGCATGGTGCTGTTCGGCACCGCCGCGGTCGTCGCCTGCGCCCCGCAGATCGTCGAACTCCTCTTCCAGCGCGGCGCGTTCACCGCCGCCGACACCGCCGCGACCGCGTCCGTGATGCGGGTGTACGCGCTCGGACTGCTCGCCCAGACCCTGGTCGGGGCGCTGATCCGGGCCTACTTCTGCGCCGGGCGCCCCACCTGGTACCCGCTCGCGGCGATGACCGCCGGGGTGGTGGTGACCGCCTGGGCCGGTGCCCTGACCGTCGGCGCCTGGGGCGTCCTCGGCATCGCCGCCGCCAACGCCGCCGGGATCACCGTCACCGCCGTGCTGCTGCTGTCCGGCACCCGGGCCCGCGCCCTGCCGGTCCGCCGCCGGGCGGTGCTGACCGAACTGAGCCGCCCGGTGCGCGCCGCCCTGCTGGCCACCGCCGCCGGGACGCTGGTCGCGGGCGTTCCCGGGTCACCGGTGGGAGGGCTGGCCGCCGGGGGGACCGCCGTGACCGTCGTCTTCGTGCTGACCGGCGCGGGCCTGGGCGCCCAGGGCTGTGCCCCCGTACTCCACTCCATCCGCACCGCGACCCGAAGGCTCCGCCATGCGCGCTCCCGCTGACCCGACCCCCTCGACCGCCGCCCCCGTGGTCACCACCCCTTCCACCCCTTCCACCGCCGCCCCCGTGGTCACCACCCCTTCCACCGCCGCCCCCGTGGTCACCACCCCCTCCACCGCCGCCCCCTGGATCGCCATGTACCACTCCGTCGGCGACCGCGCCGACGACCCCTACGGCATCACCGTCACCCCCGAGCGGCTCGCCGGGCAACTGCGCTGGCTGGAGCGGCGCGGACTGCGCGGGGTGGGGGTGGCCGACCTGCTCGCGGCACGGGCGCGCGGCGCCGGGAAGGGCCTGGTCGGGCTCACCTTCGACGACGGGTACGCCGACTTCACCGCGCACGCGCTGCCGCTGCTGCACCGGTTCGGCTTCGGCGCCACCCTCTTCGTGCTGCCCGGCCGCCTCGGCGGCGTCAACGCCTGGGACCCACTGGGCCCGCGCAAACCCCTGCTGACCGCGGACGGCATCCGCCGGGCCGCCGACGGGGGCGTCGAGATCGGCTCCCACGGACTCACCCACCTCGACCTCACCCGCGCCGACGACCCCACCCTGAAGGCGGAGGTCGTGGAGAGCGCCGAACTCCTCACCGACCTCACCGGCGCTCCCGTCACCGGCTTCTGCTACCCGTACGGCACGATCGACACCCGGGTGATCGAGGCCGTCCGCGAGGCCGGGTACGGCTACGCCGTCGCCATCGACCCCGGCCCGCTCACCTCCCGGTACGCCCTGCCGCGTGTGCACATCGGGCAGCGGGACACCGCCGTACGGCTGCACCTCAAGCAGCGGCTGCACCGGGTGCGGCGCCGGGCCGTCGCGGGGGTGTGAGATGAGGACCCTGCACATCATCACCGGCCTCGGGGTCGGCGGCGCCGAGCAGCAACTGCGGCTGCTGCTGCGGCATCTGCCGGTCGAGGCGGAGGTCATCACCCTCACCCACCCCGGCGCGGTCGCCACCGGGCTGATCGCCGACGGGGTGCCGGTCACCCACCTGGGCATGGCGGGCAACCGCGACCTGGGCGCCCTGCCCCGCCTCATCCGGCTGATCCGCTCCGGCGGCTACGACCTCGTCCACACCCATCTCTACCGCGCCTGCGTCTACGGCCGGCTCGCCGCCCGGCTGGCCGGGGTGCGGGCCGTCGTCGCCACCGAGCACTCCCTCGGCGACTCCCAGCTGGAGGGCCGCCCCCTCACCCGGGGGGTGCGCGGGCTGTATCTGGCCAGTGAACGGCTGGGCCGGACCACCGTCGCCGTCTCCCCGACGGTCGCCGACCGGCTGCGGCGCTGGGGCGTGCCCGCGCCCCGCATCGAGGTGGTGCCCAACGGCATCGACCTGGACCGGTTCCGCTTCGACCCGGTGGCCCGCCATCGCACCCGGCGCCGCCTCGGACTGCCCGAGGAGGCGTTCGTCGTCGGCGCGATCGGCCGGCTGACCGCGGGGAAACGGTTCGACGTGGCCATCCGCGCCCTCGCCGCGCTGCCCCGCGACTGCTGGCTGCTGCTGGTCGGCGGCGGACCCGAGGAGAACGTGCTGCGGCGCACCGCCCAGGAGGCCGGGGTCGCCGACCGGGTGCTGTTCGCCGGGGAGCGCCCCTATGTCCCCGACGGCACCCCCGGCCCCGACCTGCCGTCCCTGCTCTCCGCGATGGACGTCCTCGCCTCCCCCTCCCCCGAGGAGGCGTTCGGCCTGGCGATCGTGGAGGCGCTGGCCTCGGGCCTGC
Source organism: Streptomyces sp. NPDC004610 (assembly GCF_040609715.1). NCBI lineage: Bacteria > Bacillati > Actinomycetota > Actinomycetes > Kitasatosporales > Streptomycetaceae > Streptomyces > Streptomyces sp. NPDC004610. Next base: position 59,267 of record NZ_JBEXLA010000036.1, read on the forward strand.
CGGTGCGGTACGCGTCCTGCCCGGCGATCGCCGACCTGCCGGCGGGCTCCGCCATCGACGCGGTCCGGGTGGCCTGCGACCCCGCCGCCCTCGCCCCCGCCCTCGCCGGGGTCCGCGCCCGCGCGCCCCGCCCCCGCACCACCCCCGAGGCCGCCCACCACTACGCCATCACCCGCAGCGCGGCCCGCCTGATGGAGGTCTACGCCCAGGTGACCGGCACGGCCACCCCACCGACGACTCCCCCGGCCCCCCGCCCCTCACCTTCACCCTCCCCCCTATCCCCCTCCCCCTCCCCATCCCCCTCCCCATCCCCGTCCCCGTCCTCGTCAGCTCTTGGAGTCAGCCCGTGAAGTCCGACCGCTCCCCCCGGCCGCAGCGCCCCGCCCGCCGCGTCCTCGCCCGTGCCAAGGGGCTGCCGCCCTGGTCGCTGCTCGCGGCCGGGGTCGTGGCCGGCGGACTGCTCGGCGGCGGCTACGGCGCCCTCGGCACCCCCGTCTACAGCGCCACCAGCTATGTCGTCGCCGTCCCCACCGAACGCTCCGACTCCGCCGCCGCGCTGGGCTTCGCGCAGGCGTACGGCCGGGTCGCCACCCAGCTCGCGGTGCTGGGCGACGCCCAGGTGTGGGCGGGCGTCCCGGTGCGCGCCCTCCAGAAGAACGTGACGACGGCGACCTCGCCCGACGCGCCGATGGTCGCCATCACCGCCACCGCCGGCCGCCCCGATGTGGCCGCCGACATGGCCAACGCGGTGGCCAAGGCCCTGACCGGGCACGCGAGCGACAGCGCGGACGCGACCCAGGTCGAACTCGAGCAGTTCGCGCGGGCGGTGAAGCCGGGCGCCCCCTCGTCGCCGGGACCGGTGCTGACCGGGCTGGTGGGGGCGAGCGCGGGCGGGCTGCTGGGCGGACTGGCGCTGCTGGTCCGGCCGCGCCGGGCGGCCGGTGGCGACGGCTTCGGGGACGTCCGGGGCGGGGGCGGCGAGGACGGCGGGGGCCGGACGACGGCGGTGCCGGGCCCGGCGGTGGCGGCGGACGCGAGCGGTCGGCTGTGAACCCGGACGCCGATACACGGGGTGTGAACCCGGACGCCGACACCCGGGGTGTGCAACGGGGGGACGGCACCCCGGCCGTGAACCGCGCTCACACCCGGGGACACCCCGTGAACTGCGTTCACACCACCCCCACCCCGACACCCCCGCACCCAAAACCCACCTCAACGCCCACCACAAAGCCCACCCCGCGGCGGGCATCGGCGTACACCACCCACCTCGTCACCGACGCCCGCACCTTCGCCGCCCTCGCCCCCGACTGGCACCGCCTCTACACCCGCTGCGCCACCGCGACCCCCTTCCAGAGCCACCCCTGGCTGCACTCCTGGTGGCTCTCCTACGGCGGCTCCGGCCGCCTCCGGCTCGTCCTGGTCCGCGACAGCACCGGCCATCTGATCGCGGCGGCCCCCCTGATGCGCGTACGCAGTCCGCTGCCCGCGCTGATCCCGCTCGGCGGGGCCATCTCCGACTACACCGATGTCCTGCTGGACGACGCGCACGGCCCGGCCGCCGCCGACGCCCTCACCGCCGCCCTGGCCACCGCCGCGCGCACCGCGCTGCTCGATCTGCGCGAGGTCCGCCCCGGCGCCGCCCTCGAACAGGTCTACGACCGCTGGCGCGGCCCCCGCCGCCGGATCGACGACTCGGTCTGTCTGGAACTGCCCGCCGTCCCCCTGGACGAGCTGATCACCCGGCTGCCCTCGGCCAAGGCCCAGCAGCGGGTCCGCGCCAAGCTCCGCAAACTGGAGGCGCTCGGCGTCACCCGCCGCATCGCCGGACCGGACGAGGTGGACGGGGCGCTGCGCCGCCTGATCGCACTGCACCGGCTCCAGTGGCAGGGCCGCAGGGTGACCACCGAGCACCTCCAGCCCCGGTTCCGCGACCATCTGGTCCGCTCGGCCGCCCCGATGGTCCGCTCCGGCACCGCGGTCGTCACCGAGTTCCGCCTCGACGGCGAGGTCGTCGCCGTGGACCTCACCCTGATGTCCCCGCACCTGACGGGCGGATACCTCTACGGCGCCCATCCCCGGCTGCGGGAGCTGAAGGCCGACGTGGCGGTGATGCTGCTGGACGCCTGCGCCGGGCACACCCGCGCCGCCGGAGGCATCGGCACGCTGAGCCTGCTGCGCGGCGACGAACCGTACAAGCACCACTGGCGCCCGGCCCGGGTCGTCAACCAGCGGCTGCTGCTGGCCCGTGGATCCACCGCCCCGCTGCTGGCGGCGGCCCTCACCGACGCGCGGGCACGGGCCCGCGGCAAGGAACTGCTGCTGCGCTGGAAGGAGCGCGACGGTGGCGGCGACACCTGAACGGCCCCGCCACCACCGCGCGCCCGGCCCGCGCTCACCGGTTGCGCGACCACCAGTCGAGCCGGACACAGAGCTTGCCGCCGAGCCAGTGCTCCACCCAGTCGCCCAGATCCAGCGGCGAGCAGTGCGGCGGGGTGGTCGGATTGACCGGAACGGTCGGCGTGGGCTCCGGAGTAGGTGTCGGCGTGGGCGTAGGTGTGGGACCGGTGACGACCGGACCACCCCGCCCGGACAGCACACTCCGATAGATCTCGGACGCCCGGGGATTGCTGCCGCACTGCCACACCCCGTGCGGGCAGTAGTCGGTCAGCGTGTTGTAGAGCGGCTTGTGCTCGTCCATCCAGGCGAGCATCCGCCGCATGTAGTCGGGGTTGTCCCCGTTGCGGAACAGCCCCCACTCCGGGTACGAGATCGCCTTGCCGTGCTCCTTGGCGAACTCCACATGGTCCCGCAGCCCGAACGGCTCGCTGACCTGCTCGTCGAAGGACATCCCGGACGGCTGGTCGTAGGAGTCCATCCCGATGACGTCGACGGTGTCGTCCCCCGGATAGCACCGCGTCCAGGCGATGGCGTCCCGTCCCCGGCTGGGCGTCCAGTCGAACGTGAAGTTCTGCCCCGGCACGGACCGCATCGCGGCGACGATCCGCTTCCAGTACGTCTTCCACGCCTGCGGATCGGGCCCGCAGCGATGGGTGTACGTGATGCCGTTCATCTCCCAGCCGAGCACCACCACCGTGTCCGGCACCTTGAGGTCCACCAGCCGCTGGGCGAGGGCGCGGTAGTGCTGGTCGAACCGTCCGGCGGCACCCTGCCGCAGCAACCGGCGCACCTCGGCGTCCGGGACGCCCTCCTCGTTGCGCTCCAGCATGGGGACGTTGAGCACGAACATCCGGTCCGGGTCGGCCCGCCGCCAGTCGGCCCACGCCTCCAGGAAGTCGGGCCGCCCCTCGATGTTGGACCACAGATCACCGGGCAGGTAGGTGTGCCCCACCCGCAGCTCGGCCCCGCCCAGCCACCGACTCAACTCGGCGATCCGGGAGACCCCACGGGGCCCGTAGTCGAGATAGGCCCCGAAGGCGGGGTACTCCTTGGCGGGTACGTCTTTCGCGGGAACGTCCTTCGCGGGTACGTCCTTCGCGGGAGCCCCGTTCGCGGGTGCCGCGGCGGATCCCGATGCGGCGGATCCCGATGCGGAAGGTGCCGCGACCGGCAGCTCACCCGGCGTCGCGGCGGCCGGTTGCGCACTGGGCCCGGATGTCGCGGGCGTCGCGGGCGCGTCGGGGCGCTGGGGTGCCGTCGTCGCGGCCGGGTCCGGAGCGGGCGGGTCGGCGACGACCACCACCCCGAGCCCCGCGGCGAACACCGGTCCCGATGCCAGGGCCGCCGACGCGGCGACCGTCGCCGCGATCAGGGCCAGCCGCTTGGACCGGGGCCGTCGCTGCTGCTGTGGGGCCATGCCTGCTCCTCTCTCCACAACCGCACTGTCTGACGTGCACTCTCATACCGTCCGCATGCCAGTTACTGACACTCAGTCATATGAAAGACCCTCACGCCACCGCCGTTGCGGCGTACGAGTGCCCCGCTCGCCCGCACGGGTGACACCGACCGAAGGAACCGAGGAGAAGTGCCCGTGTCCCCGTTCGACACCCGGGTCCCCGCCGTGCTGCTGCGGATCGACCGGAACCCCTTCCACCACGGAACGCTGGGCGCCGTCCGCTCACTCGGCCGCGCGGGCGTCGAGGCGCATGTCGTGGCGGCGGACGGTCCGGGGAGCCCGGTGGCCGCGTCCCGGTTCACCACCGCCGTCCATCAACCGCCCGCCCCGGGCGCGTCGGACGCGGACATCGCCCGGGTGCTGGCCCAGGTGGCCGCCCGGGTCGCCCGGCCCGCCGTACTGGTCCCGCTGGACGACGCGAGCGCGCTCGCCACGGCCCGGCTGCGGGAGTCCCTCGCCCCGGCCTTCCGGCTCCCGGCGCTCCCCGGCCCGCTCGCCGAACGCGTCGCCGACAAGGCCGAACTGGCCGCCCTGTGCGCCGCCCTCGGCATCCCCCACCCGGTCACCCTGATCCCCGGCAGCGGCGCCGACGCGGGCCGCGCGGCCTGGCGCCTGGGCCTGCCGGTGATCGCCAAGTGGAGCCGCCCCTGGCTCCTCCCGACGGGCAGCGGACTGCGCAGCACGACGGTCGTACGGTCCGCGCAGCAGGCCCGCGAACTGTACGGGCGCCGCACCGAGGCGGGCAGCGCGCTGCTGCTCCAGGAGTTCCTGCCACCGGGCCCCGGCCTGGACTGGTTCTGCCACGCCCACACCGACCGCACCGGCACCCGCCACGGCGGCGGCACCGGCCGCAAGCTGCTCTCCTGGCCGCGCGGCGCGGGCCTGACGGCGGTGGGCGAATGGACCCCCAACCCCGAACTGGACGAACTGACAGGCCGCCTGGTCACCGCCCTCGGCTACCGGGGCGTCCTGGACCTGGACTTCCGCCGCCACGACCGCACCGGCGCGTATCACCTGCTCGACTTCAACCCCCGCCCCGGCGCCCAGTTCCGCCTGTTCGCCGACACCGGCGGCCTGGATGTCGTACGGGCCCTGCACCTGGACCTGACCGGCCGTCCGCTCCCGGTGCCCCGGCCCCGCCCCGGCCGCCGCTTCCTGGTCGAGAACTACGCCCCGCTCACCGCGTTGCGCCGCCCGTCCCGGGCCGGCCGCGAACTGGCCTGGTACGCCGCCGACGACCGGGCTCCCGCCCGCGCCCTGTGGCGGCGCTGGCCCCGCCATCTCACCCGCCGACTGCGCCCCGTCCCGCCCGGCCCCCAGGACCCCGCCCCGGCCCGCCCCCGCATCATCCGCCAGCCGTCCCCACCCGCCCACGACCACCACGCGGACACCCACTGAGGTACGGGTCCGGGCACACGACGGCCCCGGACGACGGTCGGCCGTCGTCCGGGGCCCACAAGTCCCCACCCGTCACGAACGCGAGGCGGCCCTGCCTCGCCGGTACAGCACGGCCCCACCCGCGACCAGCGCGGCCCCGGCCAACGAGCCCCCGATCAACACATCGTTACCGGTCTCCGCGAGGGAAGGCGGCGGTCGGTGGTCACCACCACCGGGGGGAGGCTGATGCGTGCCCTCGCCGGGGGGCTGCTCGCCTCCACCGGGAGGCTGCTCGCCGCCGCCGGGGGGCTGCTCGCCGCCGCCAGGCGGTTGCTCACCTCCGCCGGGGGGCTGCTCACCCCCACCCGGCGGCTGCTCACCTCCGCCAGGCGGTTGCTCACCTCCACCCGGCGGCTGCTCACCACCGCCGGGAGGCTGCTCACCCCCACCGGGCGGCTGCTCACCACCGCCGGGAGGCTGCTCGCCACCACCCGGAGGCTGCTCACCCCCACCGGGAGGCTGCTCACCCCCACCCGGAGGCTGCTCCCCATACCCACCGGGCGAGTCATCGCCCCCGTATCCGGAGTCCCCATACCCAGAGTCCCCGTTCCCGGAGTCACCCCCATAGCCGGAGTCCCCATACCCGGAGTCACCCCCAGCCCCGGAATCCCCATACCCGGAGTCCCCATAGCCAGAGTCACTCCCAGCCCCGGAATCCCCATAGCCGGAGTCACCCCCATACCCGGAGTCCCCGTACCCCGAGTCACCCCCGTACCCCTCCTCATCCCCGTACCCGGAGTCGTCGTCCCCGTAAGACGACGATCCCCGGTCCGAGTCCCCCTCCCGGTCCGCGGACGCGCAACCGTTGCCGAACGCCGGGTTGAGGAGTCCGATGGGGTCGATGGTGTTGCCGCAGAGGTTGACCGGGACCGTGACCGGGACCTGGAGGCTGTTGCCCGAGACGACACCGGGCGAGCCCTGCGCCCCGCCGCTCGCCGCGGTGTCGGCGAGTACGGGGGTGGCGCAGAGGGAGAGAATGCCGGTCGCGGCTGCCGCCGCGACCATCGACTTGCTCAGAGCCTGTCGCAATCTTGATCTTTCCTGTCCTGCTCGATCAAAGAGCATGCAGAGTCGGGAAAGGCCGGCCCTGAACCGGATACGAATCGGTCCAGGACCGGCCGTGGCGCAGCCGGAAAAAGGCTGGTCAGCCGTTGACGCAGACGTTGCCGAACGCCGGGTTCAGCAGTCCGATCACATTGATGCTGTTGCCGCAGACGTTCACGGGGATGTGCACCGGCACCTGGATGACGTTGCCGGAGAGGACACCCGGGGAACCGATCGCGGCACCCTCGGCGCCGGAGTCGGCGAACGCCGGGGCGGCCCCGCCCAGGGCGAGGATCGCGCCCGCGAACACGGCAGCGGTCTTCTTCATGGACTTTCCCTTCTCTGCGGTCATGCCCCTATGACGGCCGAAACCGAGCGAGCACAACGGACGGCTCGCACCATGACCGGCAGGCTGTAGAACGAGGGATAGACGCCGGAAGAAACTCCGGAACGTGTGTCGCCCGGTAATTCACTCGAACGCCGAAATTCTGAGGAAACGCTTCGCCTAGGTGGCGGAAGAAATGAGAAGGAGGAGGTCAGGAAATTGATTTCGGTGATTTTCCGTGCCGTCGCCTCGCAAAAATGCACGGAATCCGCCGCGGACGGCCCTGCCGGGGGAGGTGGCGGGCCGTCCGGGCGGATACCGGAGGTGTGCGCTCAGTTGTTGGCGACGCCGTTGCCCGCGAGCACCGAGATGTCGTCCAGGATGTGCGACAGCGGCTCGTCACCCTTGGCCTGGGTGGAGTTGTCGGCGCACTGCTGGTTCTGCGGGGCGGACAGGACGGACACGTCCTGGACCGCGACCGGCACCAGCACACCGAGCAGCGGGCCGACATTGGCCTTGACCGGCACACCGAGGCACAGCTTGTTCAGCGAACCCTGGACCAGGGTGGCCTGCGGGCTCATGTGGCCGAACGTGGCCGCGTTGCCGAACGCGGACGTCGCCCCGTTGCCGCTCGCGGAGGTGGTGCCCTGGTCGTTGCCGATGGCGAGCGCCTGAGGAGCCGCCACCGCCGACGCGCCGACCACGGAGGCGGCGAGCGCCGCGGCGGCCATTGCCTTCTTCAGCATTTCCGTATTCCTTTCCGAAGAGGACCCCCGCCTCCGGTCCGGATGTTTTCCGGACCGGCCGTCTCGGGTGTTCCTGCCCTCGCATCAACCGGACGCACGGCGAATGGTTGCGGCCTTTCACTCGTACGGTGCTCGTGACCTCGGTGAATTAATGCGGAGCGCACTCGGGGGGCGCTCGCCGGGTGGCCGCGCGCTGTGGGCCATCGGAGTGAATGGGGACAACCATGCGGGCGCTGGGGAGTTGTCCAGAACGCTCCGGTGGACGGGGTTTCTCCAGAAGGGACTAGCAAGTGATCAAGAAGGTTCTGGCTTCCGCCGCGGTCGCCGCTTCCGTCGTCGGCGCTTCCGCTGCCGCCGCTCCGTCGGCGCTCGCCATCGGCAACGACGACGGCACCACCTCCGCGAGCGGCAACGGCTCCTCGCAGATCTACGGCAACTCGGCGACGTACGGCAACATGAGCCCGCAGATGGCGCTGATCCAGGGTTCGTTCAACAAGCCCTGTATCGGTCTGCCCGCCAAGGCGAACGTGGGTTCGCTGATCGGTCTGATCCCGATCGCCGTGCAGGACATCCCGATCCTGTCGGCCCCGCAGAACCAGCAGTGTGTCGAGAACTCCACGCAGGCCAAGGGCGACGAGCCGCTGTCGCACATCCTCCAGGACATCTCGGTGCTCGCGGGCAACGGCGCCGCCAACCACTGAGCCGGCCGCGAACCCGCGGGGGCGCCCCACCGCCCCCGCCGAGCGGGCCGCCGGTCCTCCGGCGGCCCGCTTCCGCGTTCCGCCGCCCGGCCATGAGGTGCCCGGTAAACCCGGGTGTGAACCTGGCGCCTGATATTCATCCTTATCGGGATGAAACTGCGCCGATCGGGTCAAAACCCGCAACCCGCGTCGCTCCGGAACCGTTGACGATCACGCAACTCCCCACCGGAGTCCGCTTTTCGAAGGGAAAGAACATGAAGAAGCTGTGGGCCACCGCGGCTATCGCCGCCTCCGTCGCCGGCCTGTCGGCCACGGCCGCCCCCCAGGCGCTGGCCATCGGTGACGACAACGGCACCACCTCCGCCAGCGGCAACGGCGCTTCGCAGGTGTTCGGCAACTCGGCCACGTTCGGTGACATGAGCCCGCAGCTCTCGCTGGTCCAGGGTTCGCTGAACAAGCCGTGTGTCGGTCTGCCCCTCAAGGCCAATGTCGGCTCGCTGATCGGCCTGGTCCCGATCGCCGTGCAGGACATCCCGATCCTGTCGGCCCCGCAGAACCAGCAGTGCGTGGAGAACTCCACCCAGGCCAAGGGCGACGAGCCGCTGTCGCACATCCTGGACGACATCTCCGCCCTGTCGGGCAACGGCGCCGGCAACGGCTGATCCGTACCCCGCTCCCGCGACGGCGGGCCACCGGTCCTTCCGGTGGCCCGCCGTCGTCGTATGTCCAGGTCCGGGAACGGGTCCGGGTCGGGTCCGGGTCCGGTGCGGTCAGCGGGCGTACAGTTCCTCGATCTCCTTCTCGTATGCCGTCATGACCGCGTGGCGGCGGACCTTCAGGGACGGGGTGAGCAGGCCGTTGTCCTCGGTGAAGGCGCCCTCGACCAGGGTGAAGGCGCGGATGGCCTCGGCGCGGGAGACGGCCCGGTTGGCGTGGTCGACGGCCCGTTGGACCTCGGCGCGGATCCGGTCGTCGTCCAGGAGATCGGTCAAGGGGGTGGCGGGGGGCAGTCCGCGGACCGCGAGCCAGTGGGCGACGGCCTCGGGGTCGAGGGTGATGAGGGCGGCGATGAAGGGGCGGTTGTCGCCGACGACCAGGCACTGGCCGACCAGGGCGCGGCTGCGCAGCCGGTCCTCCAGGAGCGACGGGGAGACATTCTTGCCGCCGGAGGTGACCAGGAGGTCCTTCTTGCGGCCGGTGAGGGTGAGGTAGCCGTCGTCGTCGAGGGCGCCGAGGTCGCCGCTGGCGTACCAGCCGTCGCTGAGGGAGTCCTCGGTGGCGTCGGGGTTGTTCCAGTAGGAGCGCAGGACGATGGGGCCGCGGATCAGGATCTCACCGTCGTCGGCGATCCGGATGTCCGTGCCGGGGACGGGCTGTCCGACGGTGCCGGGGCGGGGGCGCAGGGGTGGGACGAGGGTGGCGGCGGCGGTGGTCTCGGTCAGGCCGTAGCCCTCGTAGACGAGGATTCCGGCGGCGAGGAGGAAGAGGTTGAGGTCGCGGTCCAGGGGGGAGCCGCCGCTGATGGCGTAGCGCAGCCGGCCGCCGAGTTCCTTGCGGATCCGGCGGTAGACCAGCAGTTCGTACAGGGCCCAGGCGGCGTGGAGGGCGGGGGTGGGGCCCTTGCCGGTGCCGAGGAAGCGGGCGAGGTAGGCCTCGCCGAAGCGGACGGCGACTCGGTCGGCGCGGTCGAAGGAGGCGCCGCGGCCGAGCTTCTCGGCGGTGGCGCGCCCGGCGTCGTGGATCTTCTCGAAGAGATAGGGGACGCCGACCAGGAAGGTGGGGCGGAACTCCTTGAGGACCGGGCGGAGTTCGTCCGGCCGGACGCTGGGGAAGTGGCCGATCTCGATGCGGGCCAGGAGGCAGGCGATCTGGAGGCTGCGGCCGAGGATATGGGCGAGCGGGAGGAAGAGCAGGGTGGTGGCGGCCCGGCCGGTGACGGCCCGGAACACCGGGTGCATGAGTTCCACGGTGTTGGCGGCCTCGGCGTGCAGGCTCGCGTGGGTGAGGACACAGCCCTTGGGGCGGCCGGTGGTGCCGGAGGTGTAGCAGATCGTGGCGATGGAGTCGGGGGTGAGGGCGCGGCGGCGGCGGGTGATCTCCTCGTCGGGGATGTCCCGGCCCAGCGCGGTCAGTGCGGTGAGGGCGTCCGCGTCCAGTTCCCACAGGCGGGGCCGTTCGGGGTGGGCGGCGGTGGCGGCGCGGACGGTGGCGGTGTTCTCGGGTGTCTCGGTGATCACGAAGGAGGCGCCGGAGTCACGGACGATCCACTCCACCTGCTCGGCGGAGGAGGTCGGGTAGACGGGGACGGTGCGGGCACCGGCCGCCCAGGCGGCGAAGTCCAGCACGGTCCACTCGTAGCGGGTCCGGGACATCAGTGCCACGGCGTCGCCGGGCTGAAGGCCCGCCGCGACCAGGCCCTTGGCGACGGCGGTGATCTCGGCGGCGAAGGCGGCGGCGGTGACCGGCCGCCAGGTGCCGTCGGACGAGCGGCGGCGCACCACCACCGCGTCGGGTGCCTCGGCCGCGTTGGTGAACGGGATCCGGGCGGTGACGGCGGTGGTGGCCACCGGCGCCAGGGCGGCGACCCGCACCTCGCGCACGGTCCCGGAGTCGTCCCTGATCAGCTCGGCGCGGGTGCGGTCGGCGAGGTCGGTGCGCCGCCTCGCCCGCTTCAGATCCCTGCGTACGCCCATGACCGCTCCTGGCTCTCTGCTCACGGTGACGCGAAGTCAACTTACCGCCGCGTAAGGAACAGTCAATGGGGTGCGCGCACGGTCGTTCACCCGACCGGGGTCAGCGGCTTCGGGGTGAGGACCTGGCGGGTGATGCGGGCGCCCAGGGCGGCGACGAGGGAGCGCGGGCGGCGCGGGGTGAGATGGGCGAGGACCTTGTTGCGCAGCCCGGGGGTGACATAGGGGCGGTCGCGGTCGAGGGCGTCGAGCCCGGCCCGTACCACGCTCTCGGCGGTGTCGAAGTCGCCGCCCAGGGCGGCGCGGCGGGTGCCGATCACCTCGAAGAAGCGGGTCTCGACGGGGCCGGGGCACAGGGCGGTGACCTTGATGCCGCGGCCCCGGTACTCCTGGCGCAGGGCGAGGGAGAAGTTGAGCACGAAGGTCTTGGTGGCGCTGTAGACCGCGAAGTAGGGGCCGGGCTGGAAGCCGGCGGTGGAGCCGACGTTGAGGACCGCGCCGGTGCCGCGGGCCAGCATGCCCGGGAGCAGGGCGTGGGCGAGTCCGACCGGGGCGACGACATTGACCATGATCTCGTCGTGCTCGCGGCGCGGGGCGATCTCCTCGAACCGGCCGCAGGTGCCGAACCCGGCGTTGTTGACGAGCAGATCGACGGTGAGCCCGCTCCGTTCGAGCTGATCGGCGATCCGCTCGGCGGCGTCGGGGGCGGCGAGGTCCTGGGCCAGCACATCGACGCGGACGGCGTGGGTGGTGCGCAGCCGCTCGGCGAGTTCCTGGAGCCGGTCCTCGGAGCGGGCGACCAGCACCAGGTCATGACCGCGGGCGGCGAGCTGGACGGCGAACTCGGCGCCGAGTCCGTAGGAGGCGCCGGTGACGAGGGCGGTGGGCATGAGGGTTCCCTTCCGGAGCGAGGACGGTCGACCGGGCGGGACGCCCGGACATCCGCTACTTCACTGTAGCCGGTATCGGAAGAACTGCAACAGGAACGATGCAGATATGGCCCTAGGTGCAGCTCAGGCGTATCGTCTGTGCTGAGTCGGGGTGTGCGGGTGCGGAAGGGACGAGGTGGTCATGGGCCGGGCGCTGCGGGCCGATGCCGAGCGGAGTGTGCGCGCCATCCTGGAGGCGGCCGAGCGGGTGCTCGCGGTCGATCCGGGGGCGTCGCTCGAACAGATCGCGGAGGCGGCGGGGGTGGCCCGCACCACCGTGCACCGGCGGTTCGCCAGCCGGCAGGCGCTGATCGAGGTGCTGTCGGTGTCGGCGAAACGGCAGCTCGCCGACGCCATCGAGGAGGCCCGGCCCGACTCCGGGCCCTGGCTGGTGGCGCTGCACCGGGTCACCGCGAATGTGCTGCGGGTCAAGGGCGCCTGGCCGTTCGCCATGGGCGACCCGGCGACCGACACCGGGGAGGCGGCGCGGATCTGGGCGGAGATCGAGCAGCGCTGTCTGGACCTGCTGGGCCGGGCCCGCGACGACGGGCTCTTCGCCCCCTCGGCCGACCTGGACTGGGTGCGGCGGGTGTACTACGCGCTGATCGGCGAGGCCCTGCACGACCGGCGCGGCCGGGACCCGGAGGAACTGGCCGCGCTGGTGGTGGAGACCCTGCTGCACGGGGCGGGGCGGGACCCCGGCGGGAGCTGAGGGTGAGTCAGAGCAGGTCGTTCGCGCGGTCGATGGTGTCCGCCAGTTCCTCCACCGCCTCGTCCTCGGTGTCACCGGCCAGGTCGTGGGCGATCCGGGCGAGGTCGTCCAGGGAGGGCGCGTCCGGCAGGCGCGTCCCGTCGGAGTCCGCGCGGCGCAGGGCGTCGGCGAAGTAGGCGGCGACGGCGGTGACCTGGAAGCGGTCGGAGGCGCCGCCCACCCCGTCGGCGAGGTCGGCGGCCTCCAGATCGCCGGACTCCTCGTGCGGGGCGCGGCTGTCGGGGTCCTGCCAGCGGACGGTGGCCGTGGCGAGATGGCCGGCCGCGTCCGGCGCGGTGCGCACCGCGTACAGGGCGGTCACCGTGTGGCCGGGGCCGATCTCACCGCCGTCCACGCTGTCGTCGCGGAAGTCGTCGTCGGCGACCTCGCGGTTGTCGTAGCCGATCAGGCGGAACTCCTCGACGGTCTCCGGGTCGAAGGCGATCTGGGCCTTGGCGTCGCGGGCGGTGAGGTCGATGGAGCGCGGGAGTTGCTCGGTGAAGACCTCGCGGGCCTCCTCGGTGGTGGAGACATAGGTGGTGTGGCCGTCGCCCCGGTCGGCGAGCCGTTCCATCAGATCGTCGCCGTAGTCGCTGCCGACGCCAACGCCGAAGAGGGTGATGCCGTGCTCGGTGCGGGCACCGGCGATGTTCTCCAGGATGGTGTCGGCGTCGGTGTCGCCGGTGTTGGCGAGGGCGTCGGAGATCAGCACGACCCGGTTGGTGGCGCCCTCGCGCAGGCCCTCGACGGCGGTGTCGTAGCCGGTCTCCAGGCCCGCGCCGAGGTTGGTGGACTGCCGGGTCTCCAGGGAGTCGACGGCGTCATGGATCTCGTCGCGGTTGCCGTCAAGCCGGGTCATCGGCAGGACCTCCTCCGCCTCGTCGGTGAAGGTGACCAGGGCGACCGAGTCATCGTCGCGGAGCTGGTCGGTCATCATCCCGAGGGACTTCTTGGCGAGGTCGAGACGGCCGGGCTCGGCCATGGAGCCGGAGATGTCGATGACGAAGGTCAGCGCGGCCGGGGGGCGGTCCCCCTCGTCCCCGGCGGGGCGGGTGGCGAGGCCGACCCGAACCAGCGACCAGCCGTCGTCACCGGTGCGGGCGCCGTCGACGGTGACGGTGAAGCCGTCGCCGTCGGGACGGTCGTAGTCCTGCCGGAAGCTGTTGACGAACTCCTCCGGGCGGACCGTCGACGGGTCGGGGAGGGTGCCGTCGGCCAGTGAGCGGCGGGCGTAGCCGTAGGAGGCGGTGTCGACGTCCAGGGCGAAGGTGGAGAGGTGGTCGGGTTCGGGGGCGAAGTCGCGTTCGGCGTTCTCGGTGGTGTCGGTGGTGTCGGTGGTGTCGCTCTCCGCCCGGTCCGGGGCGCCGTCGGGCCCGGCGGGTGCGGGCCAGCCGTCGTCCTTCTCCTGGATGCCCGAGCTGCGGTCGGCGGAGCCGTCGCCGCCCCCGCCGCAGCCCGCGAGCAGTGCGCAGGCCGCGGTGAGGGCGAGCATCCCGCCGCCGAGCCGTCCGGTCCGGTATCGCTTCATCTCCGTTGCCCCCGGTGTCCGTTGCCGCCGATGTCTGTGACTGTGACGGCGCCGGGGGGCGGAATGTGCGTGCGGGGGTGTTGCGGATGGGTCTCGAAGTGGGCACGGCGACCGCACTCCGAGACCGGTGGGTGATCCTCCGGTGACCTAGCTGACGATGTCCTTGCGGGCGAAACCCCGGAAGGCCAGCGCGAACAGCACCACGGCGTAGGTGACCGAGATGGCCGCGCCCTGGATCATCGAGCCGTACTCCGGGCGGGGCTGGATGGCGTCCGCCCAGGCGTAGTTCCAGTGCGCGGGCAGGAAGTTCCGCCAGTCGCCGAGGGCGGTGACCTGGTCGAGGACATTGCCGACGATGGTCAGGCCGACCGCGCCGCCGACCGCGCCCAGCGGGGCGTCCGTCTTGGTGGACAGCCAGAACGCGAGCCCGGCGGTGACCAGTTGGGAGACGAAGATATAGGCGACGACGACCAGCAGATGCCGGGCCGCCGTGCCCGGGGCGATCTCACCGCCGGTCGGGATGGCCAGCGGGCCCCAGCCGTAGGCCACCGAGCCGACGGCGAGGGCGACCAGCGGTAGCAGCAGCATCGCCGCCAGGCTCATCCCGAGCGCCACCACCAGCTTGGAGAGGAGGAGCCGGGTGCGGGGGACGGGGGCGGCGAGGAGATAGCGCAGCGAGGACCAGCTCGCCTCCGACGCCACCGTGTCCCCGCAGAACAGCGCCACCGGGATCACCAGCAGGAAGCCCGCCGACACGAACAGCGCGACCGCGGCGAAGTTGGCGCCGGACGCGGTGGCCGTGTCCATCAGGTTGATGCGGTTGCCGCCGCCGTCACCGTCGCCCTCCGTGTCGCCGCCGACCGCGAAGGCGATCACCAGCACGAACGGCAGCAGGGCGAGGATCCCGCCCATCACCAGGGTGCGGCGGCGCTTGAGCTGGCGGATCAGCTCGACCCGGATCGGCAGGGTGCGGCCGGGCCGGTAGCCGGGGGCCGCCTCGGCGGAGGAGGGTGCGGCGGTCTTGGTGGGGCGGGTCTCGGTGACCGTGCTCACGCGGAGCCTCCGATCAGGGTCAGGAAGGCGTCCTCCAGGCGGCGGTGCGGGCCGACGGACTCCACGGGCACCTCCAGGCGGACGAGTTCGGGGACCAGACCGGACGGGGTGGCGCCCGGGTCCAGACGGACCAGCAGCCCGTCCTCGGTGCGCTCGGCGGAGGCGACGCCCGCCAGCGCGGCGACCTTCTCCACCACCGGGTCCTCCAGCGGGGCACCGGTGCCGACGAGCAGGGTGTCGCCGGAGCCGACGATGTCGGCGACCGGGCCCGCCTGCACCAGCCGGCCCCGGTCCATGACGACCAGATGGGTGCAGGACTGCTCGACCTCGGAGAGCAGATGGCTGGAGACGATCACGGTCCGGCCGGCCGCCGCGTAGCGGATCATCACCTCGCGCATCTCACGGATCTGGGGCGGGTCGAGTCCATTGGTCGGCTCGTCCAGGATCAGCAGATCCGGCAGGCCCAGCATGGCCTGGGCGATGGCGAGGCGCTGGCGCATGCCCTGCGAGTAGGTGCGCACCGCGCGGGCCAGGGCGTCGCCGAGACCGGCGATCTCCAGAGCCTCCTCGATGTGCGCGTCCTCGGCGGGGCGGCCGGTTGCCGCCCAGTACAGCTCCAGGTTCTCCCGGCCGGACAGATGCGGCAGGAAGCCCGCGCCCTCCACGAAGGAGCCGACCCGGGACAGCACCGGGGCGCCGGGGCGGATCGCGTGCCCGAACACCCGGATCTCCCCGGCGTCCGGGGTGATCAGGCCCATCAGCATCCGCAGGGTGGTGGTCTTGCCCGCGCCGTTGGGGCCGAGCAGTCCGAGGACCTGGCCCTTCTCCACCCGGAAGGAGAGGTCCTTCACCGCGTACCGGTCACTGGCCGCCGAGTAGCGCTTGCCGAGGCCGGTGATCTGGAGCGGGACCCCGGTGAGCGCCGGGTCGGGCGGCGGGGCGGTGGCGCGGCGGCGGGCGGTGAGCAGCAGCAGCGCCGCGATCACCGCGCCGGTCAGCGGCAGCCACCACACCCAGGACGGCAGCCCGGTCGAGCCGGTCGTCACGGCGGGCGCGGTCGGCACGCTCAGCTCGCCCTGGAGGGAGACGGTGTGGGTGGCCGCGGCCATCGGGGAGGCGTAGGCGAGGTCGGTGGAGGCCAGGACCAGCCGCAGCCGGTGGCCGGCCTGGACGTCGTGGTCGATGGCCGGGAGGGTGAGGGTGACCTCCTGGGTCTCGCGGGCGTCGGTCACGCGGACCGGGGTGACCAGCTGGGAGGGCAGCACCTGCTGGCGGCCGTCGGGGCCGACGTCGTACACCTTGGCGAACAGGACCGCGTCCTCGGCCGTGGAGGCGACCCGGACCGTGGCGGTCGGGGAGCCGGTGATGCGCAGATCGTCGGCGAGGGGGGCGGACTCGAAGGACGCGAACTGGCCGGGGAAGTCCAGCGAGACGCCGACGCCGAGGGAGGACAGCTGGGAGAGGCCGCCGCCCGCGCCGAGGCCGGGCAGCGCGGAGATGGCGGGCGGGCTGGCACCGGCCGGGTTGCGGATCTCCTGCTCGTCGCCGGTCAGGGCGATGTCCTGGGGGTCGCCGCGCAGGCCCGGGTAGCTGTCGGCGGTGGCGCCGCGCAGCCGGGTCTCGCCGTCGGAGGAGTCGACGCCGCCGGTGCGGGTGACCCGAAAGGCGGGGCCGGTGGCGGCGGCCGTGTCCTCCTTCAGATACCGGTCGAACCAGTCGCCCACCCGCTGCTCGACGCGGGCCGTCTCCAGGTCCCCGCCGTCGTGCCCGCCGGAGATCCAGTCCACCTCGACGGGGGCGCCGTTGGCGCGGATCGCCGTCGCGGCGGCGTCGGCCTGCCCGAGCGGGAAGAGGGAGTCGCTCTGGCCCTGGAAGAGGAGGGTCGGTACGTCGATCCGGTCGCCGACCGCCGACGGCGAGCGCGCCTCCAGCAGCTCACGGGCCTGGGCGTCCGGGGTGCCGGACTCGGCGACCCGGTCGTACATCCGGCACAGCTCGGCCGTGAAGTCCTCGCAGCCGCCGCCCGTGCTGAAGAAGATGCCGGACCACAGCTTCTTGAAGACACCGTTCGGGAACAGGGCGTCCGCCAGGTTCCAGTACGTGATCGCCGGGGCGATGGCGTCCACCCGGTCGTCGTACCCGGCGGCCAGCAGCGCTATCGCGCCGCCGTAGGAGCCGCCCGCGACACCGACCCGGGGGTCGCCGTCCGCGTCGAGCTGCACCTGGGGCTGGCCGGCCAGCCAGTCCAGCAGCCGGGAGACATCGGCCACCTCGGCGTCCGGGTCGTTCAGCCCGATCTCGCCGGTGGACTCGCCGAAGCCGCGGGCCGACCAGGTCAGTACCGCGTAGCCGTCGCGCGCCAGGCCCTCGGCCTGGGCCCGAAGGTCGTCCTTGCTGCCACCGAAGCCATGGCCCAGCAGCACGGCGGGGCGCCGGGTGTCGGTGGCACCGGAGGTGAAGTACGAGGTGTCGACGCGCACTCCGCCGCCCATGTCCATCATCCGGTCGTTGCGCCGCACGGGGGCCGCGTCCTCCGACGCGACGGCCGTCCAGGTCCCGGCACCGGCGAGCACGACGACAGCGGCGGCAGCGGTGGCGAGCAGCCTCCGCGACCGCCGGGAGCGCCGTATACCGCGCAGTCCGGGGAGTCGAAGATCCATGGCGCCCAATGTACGGGGCCTGTCTGTCAGCGCCGCGTGAGCGTGGGAGCGCACCGGCCGTGACCGGCGGGCGGGTTGGCCGGGATTGTATTCAGTCCGTCGTTCGAGGGGGCCACTCGATGCGCTGAAGAAACCCGCATTCCCCGGCATCGCGCGAGTTCACGGCATTGCCTTGGCAGGATCGGCCCCTTGCGAAACGGAGACGCCCTGTGCGCATCACCGACATCCAGCGCTGCGAGGTGCGCCCGGGACGGCTCGTCGAGTGGACGCTCAGTCCGGCGACCGTGGCGACCGCCGCGGGTCTGCCGGACGACACCCGGCCCCCGGCGTACATCCAGGAGTCGCACATCCGGACCGCGCGCACCGTGCGCGAGGACGGTCTGTATGTGCCGACCTGGCTCGGCGCGGCGTTCGACCTGCCCGGTCCGGTCGATCTGGACGCCCTCCAGGAGGCGCTGCGGGGCTGGACGCTGCGGCACGAGACGCTCCGCAGCGGGTTCCGCTCCGCGGGGGATGGGGAGTCTGGTGGGGGCGGGGGGTCCGGCGGGTCTGGGGGGGCTGGGGAGTCTGGTGGGGGCGGGGGGTCCGGCGGGGGCGGGGGGCCTGAGGGGTCCGGGGGGCCTGAGGGGTCCGCCGGGTCTGGCGGGTCCGGGGCTTCCGGCGGGTCTTCGGGGGGTGAGCTGCGTCGGTTCACGTTGGATCGGGCGTCGGTCAGCCTGCATCGGGAGGTGGTCGGGGACTTCACCGACCCGGACGCCCTGGTCCGATACCTCCAGGACCGTTTCGACGCGGCGGCGGACGCGCTGCGCTGGCCGAATCTGATCTACACCGCGGTCGTCCGGGACACCGACGCCAGTGTCTATCTGGCCTTCGACCACAGCAATGTCGACGCCTACTCGCTGCACCGCATCCCCGCCGAGATCCATGAGCTGTACGTAGCGGCCGTCGCGGGCCGGGTGCTCGCCGAGCCGCCGGTGGGCAGCTATGTCGACTTCTGCGAGAGCGAGCGGGCGGACGCCGACCGGATCGGCGCCGACCATGAGATCGTCGGCCGCTGGCGGGATTTCATCCGCCGCTGTGACGGACGGCTGCCGTCCTTCCCGGTCGATCTGGGCCTCACGCCGGGCCGGGTGCTGCCGCCGCAGAAGCTGATGCGGGAGCCGCTGGTGGACGCGGACACCGCCGCCGCGTTCGAGGCGCGCTGCCGCAAGTACGGGGGCAGCGGGATCGGGGTGCTGGCGGCGACCGCGCTGGTGCTGCGGGAGATCGGCGACACGGAGGTGTACCGGACCGTGCTGCCGTTCCACACCCGGGCCAAGTCCCGCTGGTCGGAGTCGGTGGGGTGGTACGTGGGCGGCGCGCCCATCGAGGTGGTGCTGGAACCGGGGCTCGACTTCACCGGCGCGCTCGCGGCGGTACGGGCCGAGGTGCACGCGAACCGGGCGCTGGCCCGGATGCCGATGGCCCGGGTGCTGCGGCTGCTCGGCGCGGACTTCCGGCCGACCTCGCCCGATCTGTACTCGATCGTGTCGTACGTCGACGCGCGGGGGTTGCCGGGGGCGGAGCGGTGGGCCCAGATGACGGCGTACGCGCTGATCCGGGTGTCGTACGGGGATCAGGTGTGCGTGTGGATCAACCGGCTGCACGAGGGGTTGTGGCTGGCCAGCCGGTATCCGGACACGGATGTGGCGCAGAAGAACATGCGGTTGTACGTGGAGCGGTTGCGGGATGTGATCACGGCTGTGGGGCGCGAATGAGGTGAGGGGTGGGTGAGGTGAGGGGTGGGTGAGGTGAGGGGTCGAGTGCGGGTGCGTGGGGGCTGGTCGCGCCCACGCGGCGGAGCCGCACATTGACACAGCCCCGCGCCCCTGAGGGCGTGGCAGGCGCCCCCGTCGGCAGACCGACCGGGGGCGCCTCCTTGTTGGGGTCTCAGTGGTTGCGCGGGAAGCCCAGGTCGACGCCCGTGGGGGCCTCGGACGGGTCCGGCCAGCGGGTGGTGACGACCTTGCCGCGGGTGTAGAAGTGCGTGCCGTCGTTGCCGTAGATGTGGTGGTCGCCGAAGAGGGAGTCCTTCCAGCCGCCGAAGCTGTGGTAGCCGACGGGGACCGGGATCGGGACGTTGACGCCGACCATGCCCGCCTCGATCTCCAGCTGGAAGCGGCGGGCCGCGCCGCCGTCCCGGGTGAAGATCGCGGTGCCGTTGCCGAACGGCGAGGCGTTCATCAGGGCCACGCCCTCCTCGTAGGTGTCCACGCGCAGCACGCACAGCACCGGGCCGAAGATCTCGTCCTGGTACGCCTTCGCGGTGGTCGGCACCTTGTCGAGCAGGGAGATGCCGATCCAGTGGCCGTCCTCGAAGCCCTCCACGGTGTGGCCGGTGCCGTCCAGGACGACTTCCGCGCCCTCGGCGGCGGCGCCGGTGACGTAGGAGGCGACCTTGTCGCGGTGGGCGGCGGTGATCAGCGGGCCCATCTCGGAGGCGGGGTCGTTGCCGGGGCCGATCTTGATCTTCTCGGCGCGCTCGCGGATCTTCGCCACCAGTTCATCGCCGATGGCGCCGACGGCGACGACCGCGGAGATCGCCATGCAGCGCTCGCCGGCCGAGCCGTAGGCCGCGGAGACGGCGGCGTCGGCGGCGGCGTCCAGGTCGGCGTCCGGGAGGACCAGCATGTGGTTCTTGGCGCCGCCGAGGGCCTGCACGCGCTTGCCGTTGGCGGAGGCGGTGGTGTGGATGTAGCGGGCGATCGGGGTCGAGCCGACGAAGGAGACCGCCTTGACGTCCGGGTGCGCGAGGAGGCGGTCGACGGCCACCTTGTCACCGTTGACGACGTTGAAGACACCGTCGGGCAGACCGGCCTCGGCCAGCAGCTCGGCGATCTTCAGGGAGGCGGAGGGGTCCTTCTCCGAGGGCTTCAGCACGAAGGTGTTGCCGGTCGCGATGGCCAGCGGGAACATCCACATCGGGACCATCGCCGGGAAGTTGAACGGCGTGATGCCCGCGACGACGCCGAGCGGCTGGCGGATGGACGCCACATCGACCCGGCTCGCGACCTGGGTGGACAGCTCGCCCTTGAGCTGGACGTTGATCCCGCAGGCCAGGTCCACGATCTCCAGACCGCGGGCGACCTCACCGAGCGCGTCCGAGTGCACCTTGCCGTGCTCGGCGGTGATCAGCTCGGCGATGGCGTCCCGGTTGGCGTCCAGCAGCGCGCGGAACCGGAACAGGATGGTGGTCCGCTGGGCCAGCGAGGACTGGCCCCAGGTGGCGAATGCGTCCTTGGCGGCGGCCACCGCCGCGTCCACCTCGTCCACGGACGCGAAGGCGACCTTGGTGGTGACCGCGCCGGTCGCCGGGTCCGTGACCGGCCCGAACGTGCCCGACGCGCCTTCGACGGTCTTCCCGCCGATCCAGTGGTTGACGATCTTCGTCATGACCGAGTACTCCTTCACAGATGGCGGCGTCGGGAAGAGACGTGCCGTTCATACAGCTCACGGGCCTTGATCGCGGACGGTCTGGTCGCGGTCTCGGCCACAGGGACATCCCACCAGGCCTGCGCGGGAGGCGCTCCCGACACTGTGTCGGTCGTTTGGGTCTCCACGTAGACACATGTGGGAATCTCCGCCTCCCGGGCCTCGGCGAGCGCGGCCCGCAGGTCACGGACGGTACGGGCGCGCAGCACCCGCATCCCGAGGCTCTCCGCGTTGGCGGCCAGGTCGAGCGGGAGGGGGGCACCGGCATAGGTGCCGTCGGCGGCGCGGTAGCGGTAGGCGGTGCCGAAGCGCTCGCCGCCGGTCTCCTCGGACAGGCCGCCGATGGAGGCGTATCCGTGGTTCTGGATCAGGAGGAGCTTGATGGCGATGCCCTCCTGGACGGCGGTGACGATCTCGGTCGGCAGCATCAGATAGGTGCCGTCGCCGACCAGCGCCCACACCGGGCGGTCCGGCGCGGCCAGCTTCACCCCGATCGCGGCGGGGATCTCGTAGCCCATGCAGGAGTAGCCGTACTCCACGTGGTACTGGTCGTGGGACCGGGTGCGCCAGAGTTTGTGCAGGTCGCCGGGCATCGAACCGGCCGCGTTGATGATCACGTCCGAGGCGTCCGCGAGGGCGTCCAGGGCGCCGAGGACCTGGGGCTGGGTGGGGGGCGCGTCGGGGTCGCCCGCGGTGTAGGCGGCGGTGACGCGCTGCTCCCAGCGGGCCTTGTCGGCGGTGTAGGCGCTGACGTACGCCTCCGGCACACGGTGGCCGTGGACGAGGAGGGCCTCGGTGAGTTCGGCGAGGCCGCTGCGGGCGTCGGCGACGAGGGGGAGGCCGGAGAGCTTGTGGCCGTCGTAGGGGGCGATGTTGAGGTTGAGGAAGCGGACGGCTCCGCCGGGGGTGTGGGGGGTGGCGGGGGTGTCGGGGTTCTCGTCGGTGCCGCTGGGAGCGTCGGGGGCGTCGGGGTTCTCGCCGGTGCCGCCGGGAGCGTGGGGGGCGTCGGGGTTCTCGTCGGTGCCGCCGGAGGCGTCGGTGCCGCCGGTGAAGAGGGTGCCGGAGGCGGTGGTGAAGTCGGTGTAGCGGGTGCCGACGCCGATCACCAGGTCGGCGGCGCGGGCGAGCGCGTCGGCGGTGGCGGTGCCGGTGTGGCCGATCCCGCCGACGTCCTGCGGATGGTCGTGGGGCAGGGCGCCCTTGCCGGCCTGGGTGGCGGCGACCGGGATGCCGGTCGCCTCGGCGAACTCGGCGAGCGCGGCCTCGGCGCGGCTGTGGTGCACCCCGCCGCCCGCGACGATCAGGGGGCGCCGGGCGGCCCGGATCGCGGTGACCGCCTCGGCGAGTTCGGTGGGGTCGGCGCCGGGACGGCGGACCGTCCAGACCCGGTCGGCGAAGAACTCGTCCGGCCAGTCGTACGCCTCCGCCTGGACGTCCTGCGGGAGGGCGAGGGTGACGGCGCCGGTCTCGACCGGGTCGGTCAGCACCCGCATCGCCTGGAGGGCGGCCGGGATCAGCGCCTCGGGGCGGCTGATCCGGTCGAAGTAGCGGGAGACCGGCCGGAGGGAGTCGTTGACGGAGAGGTCCCCGGCGTAGGGGACTTCGAGCTGCTGGAGGACCGGGTCGGCCGGGCGGGTGGCGAAGGTGTCGCCGGGCAGCAGCAGGACCGGGAGGTGGTTGATGGTGGCGAGGGCGGCGCCGGTGACGAGGTTGGTGGCGCCGGGGCCGATGGACGTCGTCACGGCGTGGGTGGACAGACGGTTGGACTGACGGGCGTAGCCCACCGCCGCGTGCACCATGGACTGTTCGTTGCGGCCCTGGAGGAAGGGCATCGCGTCCGCGTACTCCACCAGCGCCTGGCCGAGCCCGGCGACATTGCCATGGCCGAAGATGCCCCAGGTGGCGCCGATCAGCCGCTGCCGGACGCCGTCGCGCTCGGTGTACTGGGCGGCGAGGAAGCGGACGAGGGCCTGGGCGGTGGTGAGGCGGGTCGTGGTCGCCCGGGTAGGGGTGGGGGCCGTCATCGGTATCCCTCCGTGTGGTCGGGGTGGAAGCGGATCCGCCACTCCCGGGTGTCCCCCGGGCCCGCCATGACGTTCAGGTAGTACATGTCGTGGCCCGGCTGGGCGATGGACGGGCCGTGCCAGCCGTCCGGGACGAGGACGGCGTCACCGGAGCGGACCTCGGCGAGCACCTCGGCGCCGCCCTCGCGGGACGGCGACACCCGCTGGTAGCCGAAGCCGTGCGGGCCGTCGATCTCGAAGTAGTAGATCTCCTCCAGCACCGCTTCCTCCCCGGGCCGGTGCTCGTCGTGCTTGTGCGGCGGGTACGAGGACCAGTTGCCGCCGGGGGTGATCACCTCGACGGCGATCAGCCGGTCGCAGTCGAAGGCGTCGGCGGAGGCGAAGTTGCGCACCTCGCGGGCGCTGGTGCCGCTGCCGCGCCGCTCGACGGGAACCTCCGACGCGGGGCCGTAGCGGGCGGGGAGTCGTCGCTCGCACTTCGCTCCTGCCAGGGCGAAGCGGCCTCCCGCGTCGGAGGAGATCTGTGCCCGAGCGTCGCGGGGCACGTACACGAAGTCGGTGGCCGAGCCGAACACACTGTCCCGGCCCAGGAGTCGGAAGGTTTCGTCCCCAACTCGTACGGTACATCCGCCTTCGAGGGGGAGCACGATCCATTCGCTCTCACCGGCCGCGAGGGTATGGCCGCCGCCGGGCTCCAGGGCGACGATCCGGAGTCCGCTGTACGACCAGCCGGCCAACTCCGGGTCGATGGCGAGTGTGTGGCGGGCGTCGCCGGTGGTGCCCTTCGGCAGATACAGGTCCTTGCCCATGGTGTCGGTGTCCCTCCTGGCTCCGCCCCGGCGACCGCCGTCCGCGGCCCTCACAGCAGTCCTACGGCGGTGTCCACGGCGGCGGCCACATCGCCGTCCGCCGGATACAGCAGCGAACGGCCCACCACCAGCCCGCGCACGGTGGGCAGTCGCAGCGCCCCGCGCCACTTCTCGTACGCCCCGTCCTGGTCGGTGCCGACCTCGCCGCCGAGCAGGACGGCGGGGAGCGTGGAGGTCTCCATGACCTGGGCCATGTCGTCGGGGTTGTCGGTGACCGGGACCTTCAGCCAGGTGTAGGCGGAGGTGCCGCCGAGACCGGAGGCGATGGCGATGGAACGGGTGACGGCCTCGGCCGAGAGGTCGTTGCGCAGCCGCCCGTCGCCGTCGCGGCGGCTGAGGAACGGCTCCACGAAGACCGGCAGCCGGCGCTCCGCCATCGCGTCGATCGTCCGGGCCGTCGACTCCAGGGTGGTGAGCGAGCCCGGGTCGGAGTAGTCGATCCGCAGCAGGAGCTTGCCCGCGTCGAAGCCGAGGCGCTGGAGGTCGTCGGGGCGGTGGCCGGTGAAGCGGTCGTCGAGTTCGAAGGCGGCGCCCTGGAGTCCGCCGCGGTTCATCGAGCCCATGACGACCTTGCCGTCGAGGGCGCCGAGGAGGAGCAGGTCGTCGAGGATGTCGGCGGTGGCGAGGACGCCGTCGACACCGGGGCGGCCGAGCGCGAGGCAGAGACGCCCGAGCAGATCGGCGCGGTTGGCCATGGCGAACGGCCGTCCCCCGACGCCGAGCGCGCCCCGCGCGGGGTGATCGGCGGCGACGATCATCAGCCGCCCCGAGGTCCCGACCAGCGGCCTGCGAACCCGCCGCGCGGCGGCCTCGGCGACGGCCTCGGGGTGCTGGGTGCGGAGGCGGACGAGGTCGGGGATGTTTATGGGGGGGATGGAGGGGGTGGGGCTGGAGGGGGTGGTGGGGATGTCGGGGGTGGGGTGCGGGGTGGTCACTTTGCGGCTCCCGGGGTGGGGGTGCCGGGGGCTGCCGCCGGGGGTGCGGTGGGGCCGAGGCCTGAGGTAGGGGGCGTGGTGGGGTCCGGCGTCGGGGCACCGGAGGGGGCGGCGCCGGATGCTGCCGCAGCGGGCGTGGTGTCCGGCGTCGTGGCACCGGCAGGGGCCGTGCCGGGTGCTGCCGCACGGGGCGTGGCGGTACCCGGGGTCAAGGAACCGGAGGTAACCGCACCGGAGGTGACCGTGCCGGAGGTGAGCGCGGTCTCGACCTCGGCCGGTGTGGGCATCGCGGAGGAGCACTCCAGCCGGGAGGCGACGATGGCCCCGGCGGCGTTGGCGTACCGCATGATCCGCTCCAGGTCCCAGCCGGCCAGCAGCCCGTGACAGAGGGAGCCGCCGAAGGCGTCCCCGGCGCCGAGGCCGTTGAGGACGGTCACCGGGAGCGGGGGGACCTCGGCCGTGGTGCCGTCGCGGTGCATAGCGAGGACGCCCTTGGGTCCCTGCTTGACGACGGCGAGTTCGACCCCGGCCGCCAGCAGGGCGCGCGCGGCGGCGTGCGGTTCGCGGATGCCGGTGGCGATCTCGACCTCGTCCAGATTGCCGACCGCGACGGTGGTGTGGCGCAGAGCCTCGGTGTAGTGGGCGCGGGCTTCGGCCGGGTCCGGCCAGAACATGGGGCGCCAGTCGAGGTCGAAGACGGTGATGCCGGTCCTGGCCCGGTGGGCGAGCGCGGTCAGGGTCGCCGTACGGCTCGGCTCCTCGCTCAGGCCGGTGCCGGTGACCCAGAAGATCCGGGCGGCGGCGATGGCGTCGAGGTCCAGCTCACCGGGGTGGATCTCCAGGTCCGGGGCCTTGGGCTGCCGGTAGAAGTACAGCGGGAAGTCGTCCGGCGGGAAGATCTCGCAGAAGGTGACCGGCGTCGGCAGTCCGGACACCGGGGTGACCCAGCGGTCGTCCACGCCGAAGCCGCGCAGCGCCTCGTGGAGGTAGGTGCCGAAGGGGTCGTCGCCGGTGCGGGTGATCACGGCGGTGCCCCGGCCGAGGCGGGCCGCGGCGACCGCGACATTGGTCGCCGAGCCGCCGAGGAACTTGCCGAAGGACGTCACCCGCGGCAGCGGGACCCCGGTCTGCAAGGGGTACAGGTCCACCCCGATCCGCCCCATGGTGATCAGGTCGTACGCCATCGAGTTCCCTTCACACGCGTCACTCTTCGAGGTCCTTCACGCCGTCGCTCCGGCTTCCAGCCCGTTTTCTAGTCCGTTTTCTAGTCCGGCGCCGGTGATCCTGTCAATGCTTTGTCCAGACATTCTGACCTCAAGACTTGATTGATCTCCACCCGACCCTTTGCATCACTTCCGTCACAAACAACACCCCCGTGTCATATCTGTCCCATATGCGCGAATTCTCCGTCACATCCCGTCCACAGACCCGACCCGCCACTCACGCTCCATCGCCGAGCGGGCACAGGCTGGGTGATCGCCAGCGCAGCGCCCGGATCCCCCGTCGGCCGTCCCAGGGCCACCGCCGCGGCGCGCGCGGGGAGGTGCGACTCATGACCGACCGACGGCTCTGGTCCTACCGGGAGATCGCCGCGCACATCCGGGTCCAGCCGGACACCGTGCGCTCCTACCGCAAGCACGGGCTGCTGCCGCCGCCGGACCAGGTCGAGGGCGGCCGGCCCTACTGGTACGCCGACACCGTCCGCACCTGGGTCGCCGCGCGACCGGGCAACCGCAGCCGACGGGAGGGCTGACCGGAGACCGACCGACCGTCGGCGGGGGGGGCGGCTGTCGGCGGGGCCAGCCTCCGGGTGGGCCGACCACCGGGTGGACCGACCGCCGGCGGGGTCGACCGCCAGGAGGGCCGACCGCCGGGAGGGCCGACCGCCGGGAGGGCCGACCGCCGGGAGGGCCGACCGCCGGGAGGGCCGACCGCCGGGAAGGACGGCCCCCTGCCGGAAGGACTCACCGCCGAGAGAGCCGGGCCCACTCCCGGGTGGGCCCGGATATTGGATTGCCCGGCCGGTGACGTGCCGCGCAGGATCCTGGGATGAGCTTTCTGGAGAAACCCGTGCTCACCGGCGACCGCACCGTGCTGCGGCCGTTCACCGGGGACGACACGGACACCATGTGGGCGATCCTCCAGGACCCGGAGGTCCTGCGCTTCACCTTCGACCCGGCCTCGGCGGACATGTCCTACGAGCGGGTACGTTCCTGGTACACCACCCGGACCGACCAGCCCGACCGCCTCGACCTCGCCGTCACCGACCGCGCGACCGGCGACCTGGTCGGCGAGGTCGTCCTCAACGAGTGGGACCCCCACACCCGCAGCTGCAACTTCCGCACCCTCATCGGCCCCCGTGGCCGCAACCGCGGCCTCGGCACCGAGGCCACCCGTCTGATCGTCGCCCATGGCTTCGAACGGCTCGGCCTCCACCGGATCTCCCTGGAGGTCTACGCCGACAACCCGCGCGCCCGCCGCGCCTACGAGAAGGCCGGCTTCCGCCATGAGGGCACCCGCCGGGAGTCCGCCCTGCGCGAGGGCCGCTGGGTCGACGAGGTCCTGATGGGGATCCTGGAGAACGAGTGGGTGACCCGGGGCGCCGGGGGCCCGGCCCCGGAGGCCGGGCAGCGGGAGTGAGCGAGCCCCTCCCTGGAGGCGGCGATCAGGGGTGGGGGACCGGAGGACATCGGGGGCCGGAGCAAATCGGGGGGGATGGCGGATGTCGGGGGGATGGCGGATGTCGGGGGAGGGACGGAGCAGATCGGGGCCCGGAGGGGACCAAGGCCCTCAGCGCCAAGGGTTGATCACCGTCACCCCCGCCCCGGGCGCCGCCCCCATCGCGTCCAGCGCCGCCGGTACCGCGTCCAGCCCGATCTCCGTCGTCACCAGCAGATCCGGTCGCAGCACCCCCGCGCTCACCAGCTCCAGCATCGCCGGATAGTCGTGCGCGGCCATGCCATGACTGCCGAGGATCTCCAGCTCCAGGGCGATGGCGCGGGCCATGGGGACGGGGGTCGTCCCGGTGTCCGAGGGGAGCAGGCCGACCTGGAGGTGACGGCCCCGGCGCCGCAGCCCGTTCACCGACGCGGCGCAGGTGACCGGCGACCCGAGCGCGTCCAGCGACAGCTGCGCCCCACCGCCGGTCACCTCCCGTACGACCGCCGCCGTGTCGACCGCCTCCGAGGCGTCCACGCACCGCACCGCACCGAATCTCCGCGCCAGCTCCAGCGCCCCCGGCGACACATCCACCGCCACCACCCGCGCCCCGGCCGCCGCCGCGATCATCACCGCCGACAGCCCGACCCCACCGCATCCGTGCACCGCGACCCACTCCCCCGCCGCCACCCGTCCCTGCCGCACCACCGCCCGGAACGCCGTCGCGAACCGGCACCCCAGCGCCGCCGCCGTCCCGAACGCCATCCCCTCCGGCATCGCCACCAGGTTCACATCCGCGTGGTCCAGCGCCACATACTGCGCGAACGAACCCCAGTGGGTGAACCCGGGCTGGGTCTGCCGCTCGCACACCTGCTGGTCCCCGGCCGCGCAGGCGGCGCAGCTTCCGCAGGCGCAGACGAAGGGCACCGTCACCCGGTCGCCGGTCCGCCAACGGGACACCCGGTCGCCGACCGCCGCCACGACCCCGGCGAGTTCATGCCCCGGCACATGCGGGAGCGTGATGTCCGGATCGTGGCCCCGCCAGCCGTGCCAGTCGCTCCGGCACAGCCCCGTCGCCTCGACCCGCACCACCACCCCGTGCCCGGCGGGCTCCGGCTCCGCCACGTCCCGCACCTCGGCCGGAACCCCGAACCGCTCGACCACGACCGCGCGCATCCGCGCCACCCCACCTGTTCTGTCTTCCGTGACATGCCGGGCCTGCGCGGCCCGTACGGCGGCCGTCACCGGCTTCCCGGCTTCCCGGCTTCCCGGCTCCCCGGCTCCCCGGCTCCCCGGCTCCCCGGCGAACGGTAACGCCCTACCTCCGGCCCACCGCTTCCTCCTCCCGCCGCTCGCCGGACTCCCCTCGCTCACCGGGCTTCCCTCGCTCCCGGACCGCCGTGACCGTCGCCCCCTTCTCCAGTCCCTCGCCAGGCCGTGCCCCGCCGCCGTCCGCCCCGGCGCTCTCCCCCTCGCTCACCCCGAACCGCGCGTGGAGTCTGCGCAGTGGGCCGGGGGCCCACCAGGTCGCCCGGCCGGTGAGGCGCATCACCGAGGGGACCAGAAGGCTGCGCACGACCATCGCGTCCATCAGGACCGCCAGCGCGATACCGAGGCCCAGCATCTTGGTGTTGGTGACCCGGGAGGTGCCTATCGCGATCAGGACGACCGCCAGGATGACCGCCGCCGCGGTGATCAGACCGCCCGTGCGCTGGAGTCCGTGCCGCACGGCGCCCTCGTGGTCGCCCGTTCTGTCGTACTCCTCCTTGATGCGGGAGAGCAGGAACACGCCATAGTCCATGGAGAGACCGAAAGCGACGCAGAACATCAGGACCGGGACCGTCGTCTCGATGGAGCCGGGGCTCGTGAAGCCCAGGAGGCCGGAGAGATGGCCGTCCTGGAAGACCCACACCACCGCGCCGAACATCGCCGTGAGACTGAGCGCGTTCAGCAGCACCGCCTGGATCGGGATGAGCACACTGCCGGTGAGCAGGAACACCAGGACCAGGGTGACGACGGCGATGAAGGCCAGGCCCCAGGGCAGCTTGTCGGCGATGGCGTCCTTGGAGTCGACCAGGACCGCCGCCGCGCCCGTCACACTGGTGTCGAACGGGGCGTCGACCGCGCGCAGTTCGCCGACCAGCCGCTGGGCGGGTTCGTCGACGGTGTCGCCGCTGGGCAGCACAGTGAAGTACGCCGTGTCCCCGTTGACCAGCGGTCCTTCCACCCGCTGCACCTCGGGCAGGGCCGAGATCCGCTCCCGGTAGTCGGCGTACTGGGCCTCGGTCGCCCCACCCTCGGCCAGTACCTCCAGGCCGCCGCCGGGGCTGCCGGGGAAGCCCTCGCGGATGTGCTGCTGGACGACATGGGACTCGGCGTCGGCCGGGAGCTGGCGGTCGTCCGCCGTCCCGAACCTCACGCCCAGGAACGGCAGCCCCAGCAGGACCAGTACGGCCGTGGTGCCCAGGGCGAAGAACGGGGCCCGGCGCATCACCAGCGTCGCCGTCCGCCCCCAGGCCCGGCCCTCCTCCGCGGCAGGCCGGGGTGGGCGGCCCCGCCGCAGCAGCCGACGCAGATCCAGCGCGTTGACCCGGTGGCCGAGCAGCAGCAGCGCCGCCGGGAGCAGGATCAGCGCGGCGGCAGCGGCCAGCAGGACCACCGCGATCCCGGCGTAGGCGAAGGAGCGCAGGAAGTACTGCGGGAAGAGCAGCATCGCCGCGAGCGAGACCGCCACGGTGAGGGCGGAGAAGAGGACCGTCCGCCCCGCTGTGCGCAGGGTCGTGGCGACGGAGGTCAGCGGGTCGTGTCCCGCGGTCAGCTCCTCGCGGAAGCGGCGGACGATGAAGAGGGCGTAGTCGACGGCCAGGCCGAGGCCGAGGGCCGTGGTGAGGTTGAGGGCGAAGACGGAGACATCGGTGACCTCGGAGAGACCGCGCAGCACGGCGTTGGTGCCGAGGATCGCCACGATGCCGATCCCGAGCGGCAGCAGGGCGGCGACCGCGCTGCCGAAGACCATCACCAGCAGCACCAGGGTCACCGGCAGGGCGATGATCTCGGCCCGCAGCAGGTCCTCCTGGATGGTCGTCTGCATCTCGTGCTGCACGGAGATCATGCCGCCGAGGCGTACCTCCACCGGCCCGTGCGTCCCGCGCAGTGCGGGGGCGATGCGCTCCAGGGTCCGGGCGGCCTCGCTCTCCTCGCCGGTGATCCGGGCCGTGATCACCGCCTCGTGCCCGTCCTCCGCGCGCAGGGCGGGGGAACGGGTCTGCCAGTAGGAGCCGACGCCGGTGACCCCCTCCTCGGCGGTGAGCTGCCCGATCAGCCGGTCGGCCTCGGCGGCCACCGCCGGATCGTCGACCGAAGCCTCACCGGCGTCGACCAGCAGCAGGACATTGGGCTGGGAGCCGGGGAACTCGCGTTCCAGGGCACGGGTGGCGTACGTCGACTCGGCGTCGGGGTCCTCCCAGCCGCCGCTGCCGAGCCGGTCGGCGACACCGCCGCCGGCCAGCACCGCGAGCGCGGTGAGCACCAGCGCCACCAGCAGTGACAGCCGGGGCCGAGCGGTGACGAACCGGGTCCAGCCGCTGGGCCGCGCCGGGCTCGGTGGCGTGTTGACTTCGGTCATCCTGCGGTGTCCCCTTCACCAAGACCCGTGCTGGCGGATGCGCGCGTGTGCGCAGACAGGCGGCATGGGTCTGCCATTGCCAATAGACTGGCAAACACGAGAGATCGCTCGCGTTTCACCAGAATGCGAGTGACCACTCGTGTTTGTCAATCGCGTTCGGAGAGCTGGGGATAACTCGTGCCCGACACACCCGCACCCACGAAGGCGGATGAGCACGTGACACCGGATGAGCCCGCCGCGCCGGGCGGTTCCGCCGCGCCGGAAAAGTCCCGCACGACCCGGTCGAAGGCGGCCCGCACGCCCGCCTCCCCGGACACCCCGACCACTCCGGACACTCCGGCCGCTCCGACCACCCCGGACAACCCTCACGCCCCCCGCACCCCCCAGAAGGCCGTCACCCCCTCCCCCACCTCCGACGACCGCCCCAAGCGCCGTCAGGCCCGCGGGGAGCGGCGTATCGCGCAGCTCCTGGAGGCCGCCGCGACCGTCTTCACCACGACGGGCTACACGGCCGCCAGCACCAACGCCATCGCCCGGGAGGCCGGTGTCTCGCCGGGGACGCTCTATCAGTTCTTCCCGAACAAGGAAGCGATCGCGATCGAGCTGGGCGAGCGGCTGATGCAGGAGATGCGGGAGGCGTACGGCACGGCGCTGCGGCCGGTGGCCCCGGAGACCCCGCTGGAGGAGGTGGTCGGCGCGGCCGTGGACCGGTTCATCGCCTTCAACTGCGCCCGTCCGGTGTTCTTCGCGCTGATGCACGGCCCCGACGCTCCCGGCCGCATCACCGAGCAGCACGACGCGCTACATGTGACGCTGCTCAGCCGGATCCAGGACCTGCTGCTGTCGGTCGTGCCCGACGCGCCGCACGCCGATGTCGAGCGGGTCGCCAACGTCTGTCTGAGCATCTACATGGGGGGCCTGGAACTGGTTCTGGCCACCGAGGGCACCCAGCGCGACGCGTACATCCAGGAGCTGAAGGCCGTCCTGATCCGCTACCTCGAACCGTTCACCACCTCCCATGAGAACCAGCCCGGCCCGCCCGCGACCCGCTGAACCCACGACTCGCTGAACCCACAACCCTCCGAACCCACGACCCTCCAAACCCGCAAGCCTCCGAACCCACGGCTCCCGCGTCGACCTGCGCCACGCCCCCACCACCCTTAAGGTCGGACAAATCGGCCAGAAGTGGCCGTACCGCAGCCAGGAGTGACGAGGGAACGACCGTGACCCACACCCCGCCGCCGTCCGGCACGCCCCGAGCCCGTATCCCCGGCCCGCAGCAGCCGCCGCCGGACCGGCCGCAGATCCGGGCGGGGCTGTGGAAGCGCTGCCTGTGGGGCGGGCTGGCCCTGTGGGTGCTGACCGCGCTGGTCACGTACGCCACCAAGAACTCCACCCTGCTGCCGACGCTGATCCTGCTCGGCAGCTTTCTGGTGCCGGTGACCTTCACGCTGTGGGCGTACGAGCGGCACGGGCGGGATCTCGGGGCAGGGGTGATCCTCGGCTGTTTCCTGACCGGCGGCACGCTCGGCGTGCTGGGCGCCTCGGTGATGGAGTACTACCTGCTGCACCCGTCCGTATGGATGTTCGTCGGCGTCGGGCTGATCGAGGAGGCGGTGAAGCTCGGCGCGCTGATGTTCGTCCTGCGCCACCGGACCTGGATCCGGGGCACGCGCGCGGGACTGGTGCTCGGCGCGACGGTCGGGTTCGGTTTCGCCGCCCTGGAGAGCGCGGGCTACGCCTTCAACGCCGCCGTCTCGACCCGGGGCATCGATCTGCGGGCGCTGCTGGAGACCGAGATCCTGCGCGGCGTCCTGGCCCCGTTCGGGCACGGGCTGTGGACGGCTGTCGCCGGTGCCGTGCTGCTGTCGTACCGCCGCCCGGACGGCCGGTTCCGGATCACCGGGGCGGTGGTGGGGACGTATCTCGGGGTGTCGTTGCTGCACGCGCTGTGGGACTCGACGCACGGCATCGCGGTCTGGCTGGTCACCCTGCTGACCGAGACCGGTCTCCAGCGCGCGCTGTTCGCGGAGGGCTACATCCCGCGCCCCACCACGGAGCAGCAGCATCTGTTCCTGGTGTTCTCGGTCGGCGGGATGGTCGTGGTGGCGCTGCTGGGACTGGTCTGGGCGCGGTCGCTGGCCCGGCGGGATCCCTCTTGGAGAAATACCCCCTAGGGGTATAGAGTGAGAGTCGTGAGCCCTGGGGGCCACAGCTGTCACATCCATCTCGTACGCCACACCCATCTCCACCTGCCTCCACGAGGAGAACGACATGACCGCCCAGACCGACACCTCCGGTTCCGTCACCACCGTCTACCAGGTGACCGGGATGACCTGCGGGCACTGCGAAGGGGCCGTGACCGAGGAGATCTCGCGGCTCGCGGGCGTCAGCGCGGTGCAGGCCGTCGCGTCGTCCGGCGAGGTCACCGTCGTCTCCGCCGCGCCCCTGGACGAGGACGCCGTCCGCGCGGCCGTGGACGAGGCCGGCTACGAGCTGACCGGCCGCGCCTGAGCGACTCCCCGGAACGACCGGAACACCAGGAACGTCAGCACCGTCAGCACCGTCAGGAACATCAGGAACGACCGGGAGAACCGGGGTGATCCGCCGGGGCCGGGCCGCACCCGAGGGCTACGGAAGCCCGCCGGGGCACGGCCCGGTCCCGCCGCGTCCACGGACATCTCCGACGCGCCGACGCACTGGAAAACCGCATACAACGGCCACCGCCGCCGCACCCGGACGCACCGGCTCCGCACGGTGACGGGACGGCCGCGATTGCGTACGTTCCGTTGACCTGCGGAGCGTCCGGCGGTGAAGTTACCGGCGGTTCGCCGAAGTCGTGACCTGGGCCCCTCTGGAGTCCGGCGCGCCCCTCACATAAGCTCTTCACAAGGCTCGCGCATCTTCCTTACGCTTGGACCCCGTTCACCTCATCGGGCCCCTTGCGTAGCAAACGGGACATATGCAAGAGACGCAGATCACAGTGATGCGAACGTAACCATCGAAGGGGTTCGAAGGTCTAAGTTGACGATGTCAGACGGCGTCTTGGGGGGCGTCGGATGGCGTCTGGGGATGTCTTGGGGGACTTCCTCAGAACTGCGTTGCCGGGACACGTACAACCGGGGAGCTTTGAGCGGCCCTCCCAGCGTGCGCTGTCCCGGCAGATGCACCGGGCGCCCCGGCGTCCGGACCACGGCATCACTGCCCAGCACCACCCCGTAACACCGAGCACCACCGCAGGACACACAGGACACAATCGCAGGGCACAACCGCATAGCCGCCGCTACGGCGGCACCCGGGTACGGCGAGTTTTGCTCGTTGTGCCCACGAACAGCGAATTCAGGCGCTGGTCCTCACAGACGCCCGGCCGGATCCCGTGGGGGGAATCCGCACCGGGACATGGGAAGGCGCCCTGGTCGTCGGCCCGTGGGGGGACTGGCGTGCCAGGGCGCCTTCTGTCATGCCCGGACACCCTGGTCACGACCTCCGCCTCCGCCTCCGCCACCGCCGCCCTGGCCCTGGCCCCGACCTTGGGTCTCACCGCCGTGCGCGTACCGGCTCTCACTCGCTCGCCGCCTCCGTACCGGTTCCACGCAACAGGCCCCGTACTCCACTTCTTCACCGTGGAATACGGGGCCCGAGGCCGTTCTGCTCAATGCCGTGCGCTCAACGGCACGTGAGGCGGATCACTCAGCGCGCCTCGACCGGAATGAAGTCGCGCTCGACGACGCCCGTGTAGATCTGGCGCGGGCGGCCGATACGGGAGCCCGGCTCCTTGATCATCTCGTGCCACTGGGCGATCCAGCCCGGCAGCCGGCCGAGGGCGAACAGCACCGTGAACATCTCGGTGGGGAAGCCCATGGCCCGGTAGATCAGACCGGTGTAGAAGTCGACGTTCGGGTAGAGCTTGCGCTCGGTGAAGTAGTCGTCGGAGAGCGCGTGCTCCTCCAGCTTCAGCGCGATGTCCAGCAGCTCGTCGGACTTGCCGAGCGCGGAGAGGACATCGTGCGCGGCGGCCTTGATGATCTTGGCGCGCGGGTCGAAGTTCTTGTAGACCCGGTGGCCGAAGCCCATCAGGCGGACGCCGTCCTCCTTGTTCTTCACCTTGCGGATGAAGGTGTCGACATCGCCGCCGGAGTCGCGGATGCCCTCCAGCATCTCCAGCACCGACTGGTTGGCGCCGCCGTGCAGCGGGCCCCACAGGGCGCTGATACCGGCCGAGATGGAGGCGAACATATTGGCCTGCGAGGAGCCGACCAGCCGGACCGTGGAGGTCGAACAGTTCTGCTCGTGGTCCGCGTGCAGGATGAGCAGCTTGTCGAGGGCGGCGACGACGGTCGGGTCCAGCTCGAACTCCTGCGCGGGGACCGAGAAGGTCATCCGCAGGAAGTTCTCGACATAGCCCAGGTCGTTGCGCGGGTAGACGAACGGGTGACCGATCGACTTCTTGTACGCGTACGCGGCGATCGTCGGGAGCTTGGCGAGCAGCCGGGTGGTGGAGAGGTTGCGCTGCTTCTCGTCGAACGGGTTGTGGCTGTCCTGGTAGAAGGTCGACAGCGCGGAGACCACCGACGACAGCATGGCCATCGGGTGGGCGTCGCGGGGGAAGCCCTTGTAGAAGTTCTTGACGTCCTCGTGCAGCAGGGTGTGCTGCGTGATGTCGTTCTTGAACACGCTGAGCTCGTCGACGGTCGGAAGCTCGCCGTTGATCAGCAGATAGGCGACCTCCAGGAAGGTGGAGCGCTCGGCCAGCTGCTCGATCGGGTAACCGCGGTACCGGAGAATCCCCTGCTCGCCGTCGAGGTAGGTGATCGCGGATTTATAGGCGGCGGTGTTGCCGTAGCCGCTGTCCAGGGTCACGAGACCGGTCTGGGAACGCAGCTTCCCGATGTCGAAGCCCTCGTCCCCGACGGTGCTGTCGATCACCGGGTAGGTGTACTCGCTGCCGTCGTACCGCAGTACTACAGAGTTGTCGCTCACGTCTTCCCTCACCGACGTAGTGCCTCATCTTCGAGGTGCCCTGACTGTCTCTACCATCCCCCATTTGGCGCAGGAGAGTGCACTCGGGGTCGACCATTGGGCTCAATGGCGGCACTCAGTGCCGCCAACTTGCCATCCTGCCCGCTCGGTCCGGCATCCGGAAGTGCTCTGTGACCTTTGTGACTCATTTGATCGATCATCTTTCAGCGGGCCGTCCGGGGGGAAGGAGAGCCGGCTGGTGGTGCCGAGGTGGCTCAGCGGTGCCTCTGCCGACTTTGTGCTGGCGCTGTGCTGGTGCTGCGGCGGTGCTGCCGAGTGTGCGTGAGGTCAGGTCCCGGTGAGCCGGAAGTCCAGCGCCGTGCATCTGCGGCCCGCCGAGACGGTCCGCACCGCCTGGCCGATCGCCTTGCGCGAACCGACGAGGACGACCAGCTTCTTCGCCCGGGTGACCGCCGTGTAGAGCAGATTCCGCTGAAGCATCATCCAGGCGCCGGTGGTGACCGGGATCACCACGACCGGATATTCACTGCCCTGCGAGCGGTGAATGGTCACCGCGTACGCGTGCGCCAGCTCATCCAGTTCGTCGAAATCGTACGGAATCTCCTCGTCCTCGTCCGTCAGTACCGTGAGCCGCTGGTCGACCGGGTCGAGCGAGGTGACCACACCCACCGTGCCATTGAAGACACCGTTCTCTCCTTTGTCGTAATTGTTACGGATCTGGGTGACCTTGTCGCCGACGCGGAAGACTCGTCCGCCGAACCGCTTCTCGGCGAGGTCGGGGCGGGCCGGGGTGATGGCCTGCTGCAACAGCCCGTTGAGTGTGCCCGCCCCGGCGGGCCCCCGGTGCATCGGCGCGAGCACCTGGACGTCCCGCCGCGGATCGAACCCGAATTTGGCCGGAATACGACGGGCGGCGACATCCACGGTGAGCCGCCCGGCCTCTTCCGTGTCGTCCTCCACGAAGAGGAAGAAGTCCTTCATACCGTCGGTCACCGGGTGCTGCCCGGCGTTGATCCGGTGCGCGTTGGTCACCACTCCGGACTGCTGGGCCTGCCGGAACACCCGGGTGAGCCGCACCGCCGGCACAGGCGAGCCGTCCGCCAGCAGATCCCGCAGCACCTCCCCCGCGCCGACACTCGGCAACTGGTCCACATCCCCCACGAAGAGCAGATGCGCCCCCGGCGGTACCGCCTTCACCAGTTTGTTCGCCAGCAGCAGATCCAGCATGGACGCCTCGTCGACCACCACCAGGTCGGCGTCCAGCGGCCGGTCGCGGTCGTACGCCGCGTCCCCGCCCGGCTTCAGCTCCAGCAGCCGGTGCACGGTGGACGCCTCGGCGCCGGTCAGCTCCGCGAGCCGCTTGGCGGCCCGGCCGGTCGGCGCGGCCAGCACCACCTTCGCCCGGCGGGCCCGCGCCAGCTCCACGATCGAGCGGACCGTGAACGACTTGCCGCAGCCCGGACCTCCGGTGAGAACGGCGACCTTCTCGGTCAACGCCAGCTTGACCGCCGCCTCCTGCTCCGGCGCCAGCTCCGCGCCCGTCCGCCCCTTCAGCCACCCCAGCGCCTTGTCCCAGGCCACGTCCCTGAACCCCGGCATCCGGTCCTGCTCGGTGCGCAGCAGCCGCAGGACCTGCGCCGACAGGGACAGCTCCGCGCGGTGGAAGGGGACCAGGTACACGGCGGTGACCCGCTCCCCGCCGTCCGGGCCCGGCACTGACTCCCGTACGACCCCGGGGTCCTCGCCCTCCTCCGGCGGTCCGGCGAGCTCGGCGAGGCACTCGATGACCAGGCCGGTGTCGACCTGCAGCAGCTTCACCGCGTCCGCGATCAGCCGCTCCTCCGGCAGGAAGCAGTGCCCCTGGTCGGTGGACTGGGAAAGCGCGTACTGGAGGCCCGCCTTGACGCGCTCCGGGCTGTCGTGCGGTATCCCGACGGACTGGGCGATCTTGTCGGCGGTGAGGAAGCCGATACCCCAGACGTCGGCGGCGAGCCGGTAGGGCTGGTTCTTGACGACGGAGATCGAGGCGTCCCCGTACTTCTTGTAGATGCGCACGGCGATGGAGGTGGAGACCTCCACGGTCTGGAGGAAGAGCATCACCTCTTTGATCGCCTTCTGTTCCTCCCAGGCGTCGGCGATCTTCTTGGTGCGCTTGGGGCCGAGACCGGGCACCTCGATGAGCCGCTTGGGCTCCTCCTCGATGATCTTCAGGGTGTCGATGCCGAAATGCTGGGTGATGCGGTCCGCGAAGACCGGCCCGATCCCCTTGACCAGCCCGGACCCCAGATAGCGCCGGATGCCCTGGACGGTGGCGGGCAGCACGGTCGTGTAGTTCTCCACGGTGAACTGCTTGCCGTACTGGGGATGGGAGCCCCAGCGGCCCTCCATCCGCAGCGACTCCCCCACCTGCGCGCCGAGCAGCGCGCCGACGACCGTGAGCAGATCGCCGCCGCCTCGGCCGGTGTCGACCCGCGCGACCGTGTAGCCGTTGTCGTCGTTGGCGTACGTGATCCGCTCCAACACGCCTTCGAGCACGGCGAACCGCTGCTCTGTCGTGGGATTGCCCGCCTGGTGAGCCATGCGATCGACAGTACCGGGGGGTTCTGACAGTGGTGGGGGGCTTGTGGGGGGGCTGTGGATAACTCGGGGCTTGTGGACGACCGGGCGACGCGTCCGCCCGGGTCGTCAAAGGTTAATTATTCCTTGACACGAAAATTAACGCCGAGGGGTTTCTCGGGTACTGGCCGTCCATCGCCGGGGACGAGCTGGCGGCTCGGGGCGCAGGAGCGGGGGGAGTTGGGTGAGCTGGCGGTGGTGTATGAGCGGGTGCGGTGAGCGTCCTCATCCGTCCTGGGCCGGTCTGAGTCGATCCCGCTGCGGGTCGAAGCAGACCAGGTCCATCGACTGCGCCAGCTCCGCCGCGTGGGCCGATGTCTCCTCGGCCATGCTCCAGCGCATGGGGAAGTAGACCAGGGGGCCGGTGGCCGTGTCGATCAGAGGTCCGGCCGACCAGGGGCAGGTGTCGTCGTTGTCGTCGTCCATATCGCCCCAGCGGTCGAGCAGCGCGGCGACGTAGGCGGCGATGCGGTCGGTTGGGGGGTGGTCAATGTCGTCGACGGTGTCGATGTAGTGGTCGTAGAGGGCGGCGAATGTGTCGCCGGCGGCCTTGTCGTCCGCCGGGCGCTCACCTTCCCAGACAGCGAGGTCGTAGGTCATGCACGAAGCCTGACAGGGACCACTGACAAGGGGCCTGACCTCAGTGTTCGGGGGTGACTTTGAGGGACTCCAGGAAGGTGGTGAAGGTGGGGGTGGGGAAGGTGAGGGTGGCGGTGGTAGGGGTTTTTGAGTCGCGTATACCCACTCGCGAATGGTTCCCTGCCACCTCCACACACGAGTCGCCATCGCCGAAGCTTGAGTAGGACGACTTCCGCCAGTTGTCGA
The DNA here is from genome assembly GCF_040609715.1 of Streptomyces sp. NPDC004610. Taxonomy (NCBI): domain Bacteria; kingdom Bacillati; phylum Actinomycetota; class Actinomycetes; order Kitasatosporales; family Streptomycetaceae; genus Streptomyces; species Streptomyces sp. NPDC004610. The sequence goes on from NZ_JBEXLA010000036.1 coordinate 98,987, forward strand.
AGGTCTCCATGGGGCGCCTCACAGCTCGTTGGCCAGCTTGTGGATGTGGTCGCGCGACTGGTCGGGAGTGAGCGACACGTCCTCCAGCTTACGAAAGAGCTTTCGAAAGGCTCCGAGTTGCGCCTCGGAGTCAACGAAGCTGGCCCCCTGCGGCGCATCGCGCACGACAGTGTCCAGCTTGGGCACCGAACCTCCGGCATATGTCATGGCACTTGCTGCTCCACCAAAGTTCTCCAGGTTGAAAGGGATCACCCGCACAGTGATGTGATCGGCTTCGGAGAGTTCCACGAGGTGAGCGAGTTGGGCTCGAAAGGCCGGGCGATCACTCACCATGATGCGCAGCGCAGCCTCGTGGATGACGGCTTCGTACGCCGTCGGCTCTGAGCTCTCAAGGATGGCCTTGCGCTGCATGCGGTGGCTTACCCGAAGGTCCATCTCCTCGATGGGGAGTACGGGAACCCGATAGCCGAAGACCGCGCGGGCATAGTCCTGCGTCTGGAGCAGACCGGGGACATAGAGGAACTGTGCCTCCCGTAGGAAACATGCATGATGTTCCAGCTCGGACAGGTCCAGGAACGACGTCGGCAGCAGACCTCGGAATTCCTCCCAGCAACCCCGTGTGCGGTCCGTGGCCATGTCGGCCAACGCGTCGATGAACTTGGCATCCGTGCAGGCATAGTGCGACGCAAGACGTCGGAGTCGCTTCTCGCTGACCCCTGCCAGCGCCGACTCGATGTGAGTGATCTGTGCCGGGCCCACTCCCAGCAGATCAGCCGCCTCGCGCGCGTTGAGACCCGCAGCCTCGCGAAGTCTGCGCAACTCGACGGCCAACCGCCTCTGTCGGGCTGTGGGTTCGCGCCTGAGCGCCATCTGGTTCTCCTTGGTTCAACACGGGTTCAACGCCCCGGCGGGCAGGACCCGTTCAGGCGACAGATTACGCGATCCGCTTGCAAAACATGAATCCATAGACCTACCTTCGGTGACGTACCGCACACTCAACGGAAGCGCATCGCTCCGTCCCCCCACGACGGCCGCGACATGCCACCGCGCATCAAATCCCCCACACCTCACCGGAGTTGATGACCCATGCCCGAAACCTGGGAGTACACCCTCTCCATCCCCAACGACCTCAGAGCCGTCACGGTATGCCGTCGCACCCTGCGGCTGATCCTCACCATGCACGGGCTGATCCGGCTCGCCGACACCGCCGAACTCATCGCCACCGAACTGGTCTCCAACGCCGTACGGCACACCGACGGGCCCGCCGCCCTGCGCGTGCGCCGGAACGCGCAGGGCGTCGTATGGATCGCCACCTGGGACACGAATCCGGAACCCCCGGGGCCACCGAAGACCTGGGAGCAACTCGGTGATGACGAGGAGGACGGGCGCGGGCTCGCTCTGATCGACTCCTGCGCCGACTACTGGGGCTGGCAGCCGTCCGGGCGGTTCGGTGATCAGGGCAAGTACGTGTGGTGCGAGTTGGGTGTTGCCTAGCGCGGGGCACCCGCCAGGCGCCATAGGGACGTGACTTCCGCGCTGCGCGCCGCGTGGAGCGGGTCGGTCGTGTCCCTGGCACGGGGGTGCCTCGGCCGGGTGTCGGTCCTGTCGACAACACGCAGGTGCGCCGCCCCGATCGCGTCCAGCAGGTCGCGCCGGGTCCGGAGGCCGATGCGTTCCGCCAGGTCGGACAGGATCAGCCAGCCCTCGCCGGCCGGGCGGAGACAGGCGGCCAAGCCGGTGAGGAAGCCGTGGAGCATCGCACCGTCCGGGTCGTAGACGCCCTGCTCGATGGGGCTGGTCGGGCGGGCGGGTAGCCATGGCGGGTTGCAGAGGACGAGGTCGGCCCGCCCTTGGGGGTACAGATCGGGCCCCGACACCTCCACACGGTCCGTCAGTGCCAGTCGCCCGACGTTCTCCCTGGCACACTCCCGCGCGCGGGGACTGATGTCGGTGGCCAGGACTCGGCCGACGCCCCGCCGGGCCAGGAGCGCGGCCAGGACACCCGTTCCCGTACCGAGGTCGAAGGCCGTGGCTGTGGCTGCGGCCGGGCTGGCCCGGATCGCCGGAGGCAGCGGCGCTTGGGCCACCAGGTCGATGTACTCGCCCCTCGTGGGCGCGAACACGCCGTAATGGGGGTGGATACGGGCACCCAGCGCCGGTACATCCACCCCCTTCTCACGCCATTGGTGCGCACCCATCACTCCGAGCAGCTCACGGAGCGACACCACCGTGGGGCCCTCGGGAGGGCCGTACGCCTCCAGGCAGGCCCGGCGGACATCAGGGGCGCGGCGTACCGAGGTCAGGGCATGGTTCTCGTCCAGCAGCACCAGGAGCCCACCCAGGACCCGCGCACGGTGAGCGGCGGCGTGTCGTTGCCCGTGGAAGGAATCGATCAGGGGACGGCCGATCGATCGCGGTGCCTGTTCGATACGCCGACCCATCGCGCTCAGGAGCTGCCGGGCGTTGCGGAAGTCGCCCCGCCAAAGCAGCGCCGTCCCCTCACACGCCAACCGGTAGGCGTCGGCCGCCTTCGTCCCGTCGTCAACCAGGACCGTGCGGAGGGGAGCCGGGGTGCCGTTCTCGGAGTGCCAGCGGGCGGAGCGGGATGCGCGGTGTTCGGTCCAGTGGATCGTGGACATGTTCGTACTCCTCGTGATCGAACGTGCAAGGAAACGAAGAGCACTTCGACGAGGGAGCGGCGCGGGAGGGGTGAGGGGTGAGGGGTGGTTCGCGATCCTGGTGATCGGTGATCGCTGACCGGTGATCCGTGATCGTTCCGACGATCGGTTGCCGCTACGACGTTCAGTTGCCGTGGCGATGATCGGTTGCCGTGGCGATGACCAGGTTCGTTTACCGCTCTCGCGTCGAAGCGCGGCAGCGGATGTCCCAGACGACCATGCCCACCATCGGATCAGCCTTTCGGAGAAGCGGTCGGGTCATGTTCCCAGGGCGGTCGTCCCCTGTCACACCCATTGACGGCTAACGTCGTTAGCCATACGGTTCAGCTAACGACGTTAGCTAGTGGCGATGTCGTACACCGGAAGGAAGGCACCTCCATGAAGCCGCACACGCTCACCACCCTCGAAAAGAACTCGATCCAGATCTCCGTCCCGCCCTCTGGTGCCACCAGGGACGTGGACACACCTCCCGTCCCCTTCCCGTTGAGCGTCGCGCGCCGGGCGCTGTGGTTCGCCGCCGCGTTGTTCTGGACGGCCTTCGCGATCCTGGAGGGGATCAATCACGGTGCGGCGGCGATCGTCATGGCCCTGCTCTTCATGCTCGCGCCGGATCTGACGCTGCTGATCTCGGCGCGCGAGAGCGGCCGGCTCGCCAAGGGGCGGATCGCGCCCCGCGCGGTGCCGTACTACAACCTGGCCCACCGCGCGGTGATCCCGTTCAGCCTGGCCGTGCTCTACTCCCTCACCGCGCCCAAGGAGTGGGCCCCGCTCTTCGCCGCGCTGTGCGGCTGGCTCGCCCATATCTCGTACGATCGCGCCTTCGGGTACGGACTGCGGACGAAGGACGGTTTCCAGCGTGGCTGAGCGGCGGCGGCGGACGACGACACATGCGCCTCAAGGCGGCCACCACACCGACCCCACCGACCCCTCGGCCCGGCTCACGCCCCGGGCCCGGGAGATCGTCGAGGCGGCGCGGGTGCTGGTGGAGGAGTCGGGGATCGCCGCGCTCACCATGCGCGCGCTGGCCGAGCATCTGGGCATCAAAGCGCCCTCCCTCTACAAACACTTCCCCGACAAAGCGGCCGTGGAGGTGGAACTGATCGCCCTGAGCCTGATCGAAACCGCACGGGCCATGGAGGAGGCGGAGGAACGCTTCGAACGGTCCGGGCCTGCCGAGTTCCCCTCGCTGCTCACCGCCCTGGCCGCCACCTATCGCGCGGACGCCCTCGCCCACCCCCACCTCTACTGCCTCGCCACCGAGGGCCCGCTCCCCCGCCACGCGCTCCCCGAGGGGCTGGAGGAACGCGCGGCGCTGCCGCTGCTCAGGGCGTGCGACTTCGACATGGACCGGGCACGGGCCGTCTGGGCGTTCGCCCACGGCATGGTGATCCTGGAGATCCACGGCCGGTTTCCGGACGGGGCGGATCTGACGGGGGCCTGGCGGGCCGGCATCGGGGCCCTGGAGCGATAGAAAATAAGAGTGATAAGCGATAGGAGCGATGAGAGCGAAGCGGTGGGGAGAGCGGGCGACACACCATGAGCGATGCGAACATGCCGGGCTGTTCACTTGGTTCGTCGGCAGGGCTGGGAGAGTTGATCAGTGGCGCGCGGGAGGAGGCCGAGGGGCGGGCCGGTGACTCCGCGTACCGGGAATCGGCCGGCTGGGAGTCCGTCGTCCACGATGCCGGTTTCTGGTGCGACTGGTACTGGGACGAGGTGAGCGAAGAGTTGGAGGAGCAGGCCGGGGAACTGGACCTGCGCTGGGACACCGTCTCCGCCGAGGTGCGGGCCGCCTTCGAGGAGACGTTCCGCGCGTCCTTCGGCTGAGGGCGGTCAGCGCGGCCTCATCGGTCCACCTGGGTGAAGCGGACCCAACGGCAGCTCCAGTCGTCGTCCTTGTACTGCCTCCGTACCGGGCCCTGCGACTCCTCCGACGGCATGTACCGGCCCCTCGTCCCCTCGTGCCATCCGTAGGTGACGCGGTACGTTCCCGGTCGCACCCGCAGGATCGTTCCCAGGCCCACCTGATCATCCGTGTTCAGGGCGACCGGTGGGTTCAGGCGGGCCAGCGCCGCGATCGACTCGGCCCGCTCCCGCGCGTCGGCGTACGCGCCCGTCTCGTCGGCGTTCAGCCCGGCCCACGCCACCACGACCCGGCCGCCCCGCAGTCGCAGTTCGCCCGTCTCGCGTTCCTCCGCCGGGGACGCCCCGGCGGCACGGCGGCGGGGCGCGGGCGTACTGCCCCGGGGGATCCACGAACGGGCGATCAGGAAGCCGTCGTCGCCGTCGCCGGGCCCGCTCCTTCGCCGGACGGCGGTCCGGGCGATCTCCGCCGTGCCCTCGCCGTCCATCTCCCAGACGAGGCCCCTGTGCGCCCCGTTATCGCCGAAGGCCACGAACGCGGCTTCGAGGTCGTCGTCGTCCGGGTGGACCGCCGACCAGGCGCGGGCGTAGTCGCACGCCGGGTCCAGGTCGTAGGCGGAGTCGTAGACCGCTCCGGTCCAGGCGGCGAAGGAGTCTGCCGCGCAGATCAGCAGCGGTCCGCCCGGGGAGGCGACCGTGGCGGAGGTCCAGTTGTAGGCGGGACGGGGGCTCGGTGCCGCTTCGGAGTTCACGGGTTCCGTCGCTCCCGGGCCGGGCCCGCGACCGACGGGCTGAGCTTGATCACCGCGAGGTCGATCTGGCCGTGGCCGTCCTCCCAGCCATAGACCGGCTCGCACCCCTCGTCCTCCAGGGCGAACAGTGACACGTCCTGACCGACCGGCATCATGCCCTCCTCTCCGTCCGTGCAGAAGTAGCCGAGGTGGCGGCGCAGGGTGGGATGTTCGATGCCGGCGAGGTCCTCCTCCCAGTCCTCCTCCGGCTCCGTGGTGAAGGGGAAGGGGAGCAGGTCCTCGGGGGTGCGGCCGGTCTCCAGGGCGACCCGCAGGGCGTCGAGGAGGGTGCCGTCGGAGATCAGACGGGGGAAGCAGACGTCCCAGGTGTCCTTGAGGGCGGGTGCGGTGAGATCGACGCCGAACCGGTCCAGGAGGGGGGCCAGTTCGACGCCTCTGATCATGTACTGCCCGAAGGAGGCGGCCATCAGCGCCGCCGCGAAGTCCTTCGGCAGCGGTGATTCCGGGCTGTCGCACCGCCAGAACTCGAAGACCGAGGTGCTCGCGTCGCACTGCGGGCGCCGGTCGGGTCTGCCGCTCAGGCCGAAGTCGCAGGGGATCGGCTCGGCGCCGCTGAGGGCCTGGGTGCGCACCCAGTCGGGCTCCTTGAGGAAGCCGGACTCGTTCAGGGCATTGCCCTGGAGGGTGACCGCGTAGACCGCGTCGGGGTCGAACTCGTCCAGCGGGCGGCCGACCAGGACGCCGAAGGCGTGGGCCAGTTGGCGGTCCCAGTCGGAGGGGGAGGTGGTGGGGGCGGCGGGGGCTTCAGAGGCGTCGGAGGCTTCGGAGGTTTTAGAGGCTTCGGTTGTCATGGCGGCACCGTAGTGGCGCCCACCGACAATCAGGGCCCGGACCGGTCACAGCGGCTTCGGCGGCTTCAGTGGCCTCACTGGCCTCACTGGCCTCACTGGCCTCAGCGGCGCCGCTCCCGCGCGCGGGTGCGTCAGACGCGCGGCTCCCGCCACATCGCCCACAGGGTCGGGCCGCCGCCGGGCAGGTCCAGCTTCTCGCGGACGGTGAAGCCGAAGTGCTCGTAGAACGACAGGTTGGCCACCTTCGAGGACTCCAGGTACGCCGGAAGGCCCGCCGCGTCCGCCTTCGCGAGTCCCGAGCGCAGCAGGGCCGCGCCCTCGCCCTTGCCCTGGGCGGCGGGGTCGGCGCCTATGAGGGCGAGGTACCAGTGCGGCTCGCGCGGGGTGTGCTGGGCCGCCGTCTCCACGGCCTCGCGGAACAGGCCGGCGCGGTCGCCGAGGATGCGTACCAGTTCACCGATGGTCTCCGCGTCCGGCACCGCCTTCGCCTGCGCCTGTGGCGGCACCCAGAACGACGCCGCCGACCCTGTGCGTTCGCATACCGCGTTGTGCACGTACTGGCGGGTGAAGATCGTCGCGAAGTACGCGCTCAACGCCGTCTCGCGCGTGGCGTCCTTGGGGAAGAACCAGCGCATCATCGGGTCGTCGTCGAAGGCGCGGGCCAGGCAGCCACTGATCGCCTGGGCGTCATCGATCACGGCCGTTCTCGGGGTGTTCGTTTCCGACATGTTTGCATTTTGCACCCAGTGGTTCGCGCTGGTGGGGGCGGGGGTGATCTACGAAAGCGCGCTGCGGGAGTGATCGATTCCGACTTCAGGGTGTTCGCATCGGGATTGGGGTGTTCGGAAGGCGGAGGGGGGTGCGGAAAGTGGAGGGGGGTGCGGAGGTGGAGGGAGCACAGAAGGCGGAGGGTCACGATTCGGTCTCGTGGCGCCGCTGCCCCTTGCTCCCGGTTCATGTAATCGATTCCAATCCTTCGTGCATGGCGATGTAATCGATTTCATTCGCGTCTCGTTCGAGACCGTCGGACTCCAGGCGGCGTCCGCGAGGAGGTGGGTCGGCCATGGCGGGCATCAAGGATGTCGCCGTCGCGGCGGGGGTGTCCGTCGCCACGGTGTCGCGGGTGCTGAACGCGCATCCGTCGGTCAGCGCGGACGCCCGTGCCCGGGTGCTGGCCGCTGTCGAGTCGCTCGGCTACCGGCCGAACGCCGTTGCCCGGTCGTTGCGTACCGATCAGACGCGCACGTTCGGTCTGGTCATTCCGGATGTGCTCAATCCGTACTTCACCGAACTCGCGCGTTCGGTCGAGGAAGAGGCCCGTTCGCTCGGGTACAGCGTGATCATCGGGAACGCGGACGAACGGCCCGAGGTGCAGGACCATCACCTACGGACCCTCCTGGACCGGCGGATCGACGGGCTGCTCGTGGCGCCCACCGACGCCGGGTCGCCGCTGCTGGCGGACGCCGTGCGCGGGGGGACGCCGATGGTGTTCGTGGATCGGTGGATCCCCGGGGTGGACGTGCCGGTCGTGCGGTCGGACGGGCGGGCGGCCGTCCGGGATCTGGTCGGGCATCTGTGGTCACTCGGTCATCGGCGGGTCGCGATCATCGCCGGACCGGACTCGACCACCACCGGGAGCGAACGGATCGACGCGTTCCGGGAGGCGATGGCGGGGTACGGGCTGCCGGTGCCGGACGCGTACATCGGGCAGGGCGACTTCCAGGCCGAGAGCGGCCGGCGGGCGACCGAGGGGTTCCTCGCGCTGGCGGAGCCGCCCGAGGTGGTGTTCGCCGCCGACAACCTGATGGCGCTGGGCGCGCTGGACGCCGTACGCGCGCGCGGGCTGCGGGTGCCGGACGACCTGGCGCTGGTCGTGTTCGACGACATCCGGTGGTTCGTGCACACCGATCCGCCGATCACCTCGATCGCGCAGCCGACGGGTGCGTTGGGGCGGGCCGCGGTACGGGCGCTGGTCGAGGTGATCGAGGGGCTGCGGCCCGCGTCGGTGACCCTGCCCGCGCGGCTGATCGTGCGCCGGTCCTGCGGCGCGTCGGCCGAAACAGCCGATCGAGATCGGGCACACCGGAATCGAGCACACCGAAATCGCCCAAAGGGACACCCGGCCGATCGAAGAGACGGCTGATGATCGAGGGAGACAGCTGATGTACGACTACGACCTGCTGGTCGTGGGATCGGCCAACGCCGATCTGGTGGTCCGGGTGGAACGGCGGCCGGGGGCCGGGGAGACGGTGCTCGGGTCGGATCTGGTGGTCCACCCGGGTGGCAAGGGCGCCAACCAGGCGGTCGCGGCGGCCCGGCTCGGGGCCCGTACGGCGCTCCTCGCGCGCGTGGGGGACGACGGGCACGGGCGGCTGCTGCTGGAGTCCCAGCGGGCGGCGGGCGTGGACACGGTGGGGGTGCTGGTGGGCGGCGCGCCGACCGGGGTGGCGCTGATCACCGTGGACCCGTCCGGGGACAACAGCATCGTGGTGTCGCCGGGTGCGAACGGGCGGCTGGGGCCCGAGGACGTACGGGCGGCGGGGAGTCTCTTCCGTGCCTCGCGCGTGGTGTCGGCGCAGTTGGAGATCCCGTTGGAGTCGGTGGTGGAGGTGGTGCGCGCGCTGGGACCGGACAGCCGGTTCGTGCTCAATCCCTCGCCGCCGCGTCCGCTGCCCGGTGAAGTGCTCGCCGCCTGTGATCCTTTGATCGTGAACGAACACGAAGCTCGGGTGATCCTGGGCGACGCCTGTGTGAGCGATTCCCCGGCGGACTGGGCCCGGCTGCTGCTCGCCAAGGGGCCGCGTTCGGTGGTGGTGACCCTGGGTGCCGAAGGGGCGCTGGTGACGAGCGGGGACGGGGTCGAGCGGGTGCCGTCGGTGAAGGTGGACGCCGTGGACACCACGGGCGCCGGGGACGCGTTCACGGCGGCGCTGGCGTGGCGGCTGGGGCAGGGCGAGTCCCTGGCGCAGGCGGCGGCGTTCGCGGCGCGGGTCGGGGCGGCGGCGGTGACGAAGGCGGGGGCGCAGGAGTCGTATCCGACGGCCGAGGAGGTCGCGGCGCTGTGACCGTGACGCTGTGAGCGTGGTGCTGTGAGCGTGGCGCTCCGGCGGTTGAGTCGAGGGGGCGGATGAAACGGCGGGGCCCGGTCCGTGGACCGGGCCCCCCTGCTTTCCCCTCCTGCATCAGAACCCCGTGATCCCCCCGGATCCCCCCTCCAGGGGTTCTGATGCCAAGTACGACCCGCCGGGGAGGGAAACGGTTGCACGGGCGGGCGGAATTTTTTCGTCCGGTCGGGATCGGACTCCGTTCGCCCGGTTCAGTCCATCGCGTACATCAGGAACCGTTCGGCCGTCTCGGCCAGGACCTCGCGGCCGTCCCGGGCCCACAGGCCCGTGTTGAACAGTTCGACCTCGATCGGTCCGCCGTATCCGGCGGCCTCGGCGTGGCCGCGCCACTCCCGCAGATCGATCGAACCGTCGCCGAGCTGGCCGCGTCCCTCCAGGACGCCCTCCGGGAGCGGGGTGATCCAGTCGGCGAGCTGGAAGGCGTGCAGGCGGCCGGTCGCGCCCGCGCGGGCGATCTGCTCGGGCGCGCGGTCGTCCCACCAGAGGTGGTACGTGTCGACGGTGACGCCCACCTGCTCGGCGGGGAAGCGTTCGGCGAGGTCGAGGGCCTGGGCGAGGGTGGAGACGACACACCGGTCGGAGGCGTACATCGGGTGCAGTGGCTCGATGGCCAGCCGCACCCCGCGCGCCTGCGCGTAGGGGCCGAGTTCGCCCAGGGCGTCCGCGATCCGCTCCCGGGCGCCGCGCAGGTCCTTCGAACCGGGCGGCAGTCCGCCGGAGACCAGGACGAGGGTGTCGGTGCCCAGGGTGGCGGCCTCGTCGACGGCTCTGCGGTTGTCGTCGAGGGCCGCCGCGCGGTCCCGGGGGTCGGCGGCGGTGAAGAAGCCGCCCCGGCACAGGGTGGTCACCCGCAGCCCCGCGTCCCGCATCAGCCGGGCGGCGGCCTCGACGCCGTACGCGTGCACGGGGGCCCGCCACAGGCCCACGCCCCGGACGCCCAGCTCGGCGCACGCCTCGGTGAGTTCGGGGAGGGAGAGCTGTTTGACGGTCATCTGGTTGATGGAGAAGCGGGTGAGGTCACCGGACATCGCGCGCACCAGTCCTTTCAGGCCCCCTGAGCCCGCTGAGTCCCCTGCTCCATGAGGTCCCCTCAGTCCCCTGCCCAGCCCGGCCGGGCCCCCCGGCCCCGTCACTGGTTCACCCCGTGCACCGCGAGCAGCGCGCGCATCCGGTCCTCGGCGAGTTTCGGGTCCGGGAACAGGCCCAGGGTGTCGGCGAGTTCGTAGGCGCGGGCCAGGTGCGGGAGGGAGCGGGCGGACTGCTGGCCGCCGACCATCGTGAAATGGTCCTGGTGACCGGCGAGCCAGGCCAGCAGGACCACACCGGTCTTGTAGAAGCGGGTGGGGGCCTGGAACAGATGCCGGGAGAGTTCGACCGTCGGATCGAGCAGTGAGCGAAAACCGATCACGTTCCCGGTGTCGAGCACACGAACAGCCTCGGCCGCGAGCGGTCCCAGGGGATCGAAGATGCCGAGCAGGGCGTGGCTGAAGCCCTGGTCGTCGCCGGCGATCAGTTCGGGGTAGTGGAAGTCGTCGCCCGTGTAGCAGCGCACGCCGTCCGGGAGCAGGCGGCGCAGTTCGATCTCGCGCCGGGCGTCCAGGAGGGAGATCTTGACGCCGTCCACCTTGTCCGGGTGCGCGGCGATGACATCGAGGAAGGTCCGGGTCGCCGCGTCGAGGTCCGTGCAGCCCCAGTAGCCCTCCAGGGCCGGATCGAACATCGGGCCGAGCCAGTGCAGGACGACCGGCTCGCGGGCCTGCCGCAGCAACTGCCCGTAGACCTCCAGGTAGTCCTCCCGGTCACGGGCGACGGCGGTCAGGGCGCGGGACGCCATCAGCACGGCCTGCGCGCCCGCGTCCTCCACCACCGCCAACTGCTCCTCGTAGGCGCCGCGGATCTGGTCCAGCCCGTATGTCCGGTAGGGCCCGTGCGGCCCGTGCGGGGGGCCGCCCTGGGTGGGGGTCAGTTGGTCGGTGCCGACCCCGCAGGCGATCCGGCCGCCGACCGAGCGGGCCTCGGCGGCGCTGCGCCGGATCAGCTCGGCCGCGCCCGCCCAGTCCAGGCCCGTACCGCGCTGGGCGGTGTCCATGGCCTCGGCGACCCCGAGGCCGTGCGCCCACAGATGCCTGCGGAACGCCAGGGTGGCGTCCCAGTCGAGGACGGCCGGCGTGTCGGGGGTGACATCGGCGAACGGATCGGCGACGACATGCGCCGCGGAGAAGACCGTACGGGAGCGGAAGGGGGCGCCCGGGGGGAGGGTGAGGGGCTCGGAGCGGGGGTGGTACGCGCGCAGGGCGCCGCCCGGGGCGGGGAGCCGGATGGCCGCCGTCATCGCGCGATCTCCGGGACGTCGATCCGGCGGCCCTCGGCGGAGGACCTCAGGCCCAGTTCGGCGAGTTGCACCCCGCGGGCACCGGCGAACAGGTCCCAGCGGTAGGGGGCGTCGGCGTACACATGGCGCAGGAACAGCTCCCACTGGGCCTTGAAGCCGTTGTCGTACTCGGCGTTGTCGGGGACCTCCTGCCACTGGTCGCGGAAGGCGTGACCGGCGGGGAGGTCCGGGTTCCAGACGGGCTTGGGGGTGGCGCCCCGGTGCTGGACCCGGCAGGTGCGCAGCCCGGCGACGGCGGAGCCCTCGGTGCCGTCCACCTGGAACTCGACGAGTTCGTCGCGGTGGACGCGGACCGCCCAGGAGGAGTTGATCTGGGCCACCGCGCCGCCCTCGATCTCGAAGATGCCGTAGGCGGCGTCGTCGGCGGTGGCGGTGTAGGGCTCGCCGCGCTCGTCCCAGCGCTCGGGGATGTGGGTGGTGGCGAGGGCCTGGACGGAGGTGACCCGCCCGAAGAGCTCGTGCAGGACGTACTCCCAGTGCGGGAACATGTCCACGACGATGCCGCCGCCGTCCTCCGCGCGGTAGTTCCAGGAGGGGCGCTGGGCGGGCTGCCAGTCGCCCTCGAAGACCCAGTAGCCGAACTCGCCGCGGACGGAAAGGATCCGGCCGAAGAAGCCGCCGTCGATCAGCCGCTTCAGCTTGAGCAGACCCGGCAGGAAGATCTTGTCCTGGACGACGCCGTGCTTGACGCCCCGGCCCTGGGCGAGGCGGGCGAGGGCGAGGGCGCCGTCCAGGCCGGTGGCGGTGGGCTTCTCGGTGTAGATGTGCTTTCCGGCCCCGATCGCCTTCCGGAGCGCCTCCTCGCGCGCGGAGGTGACCTGGGCGTCGAAGTAGAGGTCGACGGTGTCGTCGGCGAGGACGGCGTCCAGGTCCGTGGAGATCTCGTCCAGGCCGTGCCGCTCGGCGAGCGCCTTGAGGGCGTGCTCGCGGCGGCCGACGAGGATCGGTTCGGGCCACAGCACGGTGCCGTCGCCCAGATCGAGGCCGCCCTGTTCGCGCAGGGCGAGGATCGAGCGGACGAGGTGCTGGCGCAGGCCCATGCGGCCGGTGACGCCGTTCATGGCGATGCGGACGGTCTTGCGTGTCATGTCGTTCCCTTCATGGACGTCGATCGCTTCACGGCTGCCGTCCCGTTACGGATGCCGTCCCGTTACGGATGCCGTCCCGTTGCAGGCACGAGAGGATAGTAAGCGCTTTCTATCGAGGGAGAAGCTAGCCTCTGCGGGCGGGGGTGGACAAGGCGGAGCCGAGGACGGAGTCAAGGGTGGAGCCGAGGGCCGAGCCGAAGGTGGAGCTGGGGACGGAGCTGAGGGCGGCGACATGACGGTGACCCTGGCGGACGTGGCGGCACGCGCGCGGGTCTCGCCCGCGACGGTGTCGCGCGTGCTGAACGGCAACTATCCGGTGGCCGCGTCGACCCGGGAGCGGGTGCTGAGGGCGGTCGCCGAGCTGGACTACGTCGTCAACGGGCCCGCGAGCGCGCTGGCGGCGGCCACCTCCGACCTGGTGGGCATCCTGGTGCACGACATCGCCGACCCGTTCTTCGGTGTCATGGCGAGCGCGATCCAGTCGGAGATCGGCGGCGCCGGGGGCCGCGGCGGCGGGGAACGGCTGGCGGTGGTCTGCAACACGGGCGGTTCGCCGGAGCGGGAGCTGACCTATCTGACCCTGCTGCAACGGCAGCGCGCGGCGGCCGTCGTCCTGACCGGCGGGGCCGTGGAGGACGCGGAGCACCGGGCGGCGGTGGCGGCGAAGCTGCGGCGGCTGACGGACGCCGGGACACGGGTGGTGCTGTGCGGGCGCTCTCCGGTGCCGGACCCCGAGGTGGTCGCGCTGGCCTTCGACAACCGGGGCGGCGCCCAGCGGCTGACGGAACATCTGCTCGGCCTGGGGCACCGGCGGATCGGGTACATCGCGGGCCCCGTGGACCGTACGACCACCCGGCACCGGCTGGAGGGGCACCGGGCGGCGCTGTCGGCGGCCGGGGTGGCGGACGATCCGCGCCGCACCCTTCACGCCGCGTACGACCGCCGGTCGGGGTACGGGGCCACCCGGGTGCTGCTCACGCGGGACCCGGCCCTGACGGCGGTCGTCGCCGCGAACGACACGGCGGCCCTGGGCGCGTGCGCCGCGCTGCGGGAGGCGGGGCGCCGGATCCCGCAGGACGTGTCGGTGGTCGGGTTCGACGATCTGCCGTTCACTGTGGATGCCGTTCCGGCGCTGACGACGGTCCGGCTGCCGCTCGCGGAGACGGGCGCGTGGGCGGGCCGGATCGCGATGGGCCGGGACACGGCACCGGAGGGCGGGGTGGCCGACGTGCCGGGGACGCTGGTGGTGCGGGGGTCTTCGGGGGTGGTGGCGGGTCGGTGACGGCCACGACCAGCAGATGTGCGGCGGGGCGGGAGAGGGTGGTCTCCGGCCCCGCCGCAGTGCGGTGTTCGTGGGTGGGTTATCGGGTGGCGTGGTCGGCGTGCTTGATG